>NZ_JBEBKJ010000046.1:0-28763 GCF_040079455.1 Methyloglobulus sp.
TAAACGCAGACCTCAAACAGGCCATCGGCAAGAGAGTGCCGGTCAGGACAAAAGTTAAACTTCGCGCTGCCGCCAATCAACATATGGACATGCTGAAGTTGAATCCAGAACGCATACGCAGCTTCTTTCAGGATAAGAGAGTCAAATATGCAGCTTAAAACTTCTAAAGGCCGGATCAATAGTATTAGTAATAAGCCAAGTAAACAGGCTAGTAATACGTCAATTATTTTATTCATATTGATTTCGCCGTAAGAGAATAACGGCACGCGCTTTTGCAAACACGCGCCGTTATGTTTAATGCTTTTTAAATTAAAAAGACACCGGGGTAAATTTAGTCGGTTGTGTTCTTACCCAGGTTCTTTTGTATAACCCGTCAGCGCCCTTCACAAAAGTTGCCTTAACAACCTGGTTAACATGGCCTTTAAGGTTAATAAATTTCAATTCCGGTATCTCTAATTTCCGTTTGAAAATAATGTTACTTTTGTTAATGATGGCGTAGTGGTGGTAGCCAAACTACCAATCTGCTGGTATTTGCCACTGGACAATAACCTAAACGAGCCTAAAAGAATTGCGCCATCAGATCTCCTTTCAAACCGTGGAATCGTTAATATTTTGGTACGGTTATCAAAACTTGGCATTTGACCATAATAAACCCTGATAGCTAATTTATCTAAATTGCTTAAATCACGCCTGCCAAAATATGGAACTCTACAATAGTTCATCATTGAATCAGGATCATAGTCGGTAAAAAGGGTATTACCGTATGTCGTGAATGAACCTTGCGGTAACACAGTTGGATTGTCATCTTTCAAGAGGCAGAGGGAACGTAATAGAGTTGGAGGAATATTGTCACGGTATGGAAGGGGTCTATTTTGCTCGTGAGCCAAGCCTAGAATATGTCCAAACTCGTGGATTGCTGTGGATTGAATACACGTTTGGAGTGTTGACCCAGGAGTTTCTGCCTGACAGCGGGCTAACATAGTTTTTAAAAAGGGGTCGGATGTTGATCTAACAGGTGTATTGAGCCTAAAATTCAACCGCATCACGCCAACTTTACCATTTCCCTGTCTGCCAAGTGCGGCCTGTGGGCCTTTGACATTATCGACGGTAATCCTTATGCCTTGAGAAGTCGGCAAACATTGCCCCCAACCCAAAAAATTTACTAATGAATATTTTTTCCACGTATTGGTAATTGCCGACTTAACATTGTTCTTTTCTGTCAGGGTGGCTGCATTGCTAGGTTTATTAGGTTTCTCCCAGCAAACGGGGATGTCGTAAGCGGGAGTATGTTTTGATAAGGTTGAGCCATTGTACGGCCAAAGCACGGTATCCAAAAAATATGCCTTCGCCGTCGGCGTTGCAACAATAGGCGGGTTAACCGCCGCCTGAGCGGAAGCCGTTAGTAACATAATGAGCAGGGTACAAAGTTTATACTTTATAGTCAGGAGGGTATCCTTATAAGTTAAGATGATTTTTCTATATGAAACAAACCACTACGCTTAAATTGGCTAATGCAGCCAATGCTATGAAACAAATGAAGTGCTGTGTTTGCGTGATAACGTAAACACGACCTAACTTGTACGCAAATTCTTTCATGCTGTCAATAATAATTTAACGGTAAGTCTATAGGGCTTCTCTCCGGTGATGTATGCCATTGCAAATAATACCAATCCCAAGAAGTTGTTATATGAAATCCCCTCATCCTGACCTTCTCCCTTTGGAGAAGGTAACAATGAGAACTTATTGGGATTGGTATAAGATAGGCAGAGCGGCAGGGAAGCCCACCAAAAATGGCAGTACGGTCTTATGGATATTGATGGGATGGATTGAAGGCCATAAGATGGATAAACTTTGGATTAGCCGCACAGGAAATTCTTACATTGTGGATTGTAGGTTTTGCGTGTCTCTGCAACCGCACCATGCCCTACTACCTACATCCATGTAGGCATCCGGAGTTTTTTAAAGCATTAGAAGCCTCCTATAAGGCTCACTTTCCATCCGGTTTAACAATAGCCTTCGAAGCTCCCGTTTCCTTAACCTCAGCAGCATCTTTAAGGTAATACTGTTTTAGCCGATTGAAAGCCGACCATAGCGTCGTATCCATAACCACTCTGTTACCTATGGCTACGATGACGCGGCTTAATTCAGGAATTTTGGTTTTGGTTGAGGTTAGGTAAATGGGCTGTACATACAAGACCGTATTGCCCATCGGCAGGATAATCATCCGACCCATTTCAACAGAAGACCCTGATTGCCCCCAGAGGGTAAAATTCGCTGATATATCCGGATCTTGATTGATTAAGGCTTCAACTTGAGCCGGACCGTTGACCTGTACATCTTTACCCAATTTATAGACGGTAATTCCAGGTTTGTAATTAACCCCGCATTTGGTTTTATCCATAACTCCCGCCACGCCAATCATGCTCAGGTTATCTCGGTTGACGGGAGTCATAGGGTTAATCATGACGAATTCTTCCTTCTCATTGCAGTTACCGAAATCCATTGTTTGATAATAAGGCATGACCGGTTTATCCCGCACAGTGGCAAATTGCCAGGTTTCGCCTTGCTCGTAGAATGATTCGGGTGTTTGTTGATGGTATCTGGCAAATACGTTCATTTGCAACTGGTATAGATCACGCGGATAGCGCAGATGTTTGCGTAAGTCTTCCGGCATTTCATTCAGGTTTTTGAATAAGCCTGGATATGCGCTATCGTAGGCTTGGATAATGGCATCGGAAGGATCAGAAATATAATAATCGACATCACCATCATAAGCATCGACGACAACCTTGACCGAATTGCGGATGTAATTAAAGCGGTGCTTGTCTTTTGCAAACTCGAATTCTTGCGGTTTGGAGACAGGATATTTGTCCGACAAGGTGTACGCATCTAGAATCCAACAGAACCTATCCTTGCCAACGACCAAATACGGATCATTATCCAGGTGCAAAAATGGCGTTAACTTGTTGACGCGTTCGGCAACATTCCTTTTAATCTTGATTTTGCTTTCGTCGGTTATATTGGTCGAAAAAAAGACTTTTTCCTCTTTAAGGTAGATGGCCAGCAGAGCCTTCCTAAATAAAGAATTGATCTGTATCCCGCCTTCGCCGTGGTAGGCCTTGGAAATCCCAGGATCCTCACCTGAGTTACTGCCTGAAATATCGGCAATTTTAAGCTTATTAGGTACGATGACATAACTGTACTCGCCCTCACCATAATAGATATCAGGGAACTTGACATCGAGCCCTGCCGACGAAGACATGTTAAGGTCGCGCAAATACCAAACCAAGGGCTTATCCGCATCTTGGGCGGCAGAGGTGACGACAGCGCCATAGCCGTGGGTGTAACGTAAATGCGTGTTCTCCCAATTCTGCGCTTCATTCGGCAGCTTTGAGGTATTAACTTCCCTTGCAGCCAAATTGACTTGGCGGGTGTGGTCAAGGATATAGTACCGGTCTTCATCAATATTCATAATTTGATAATACGGTCTTATTTCCTGCAACTGTTTGTAGCTGCTGATTAGATGCTCCCTGTCCCACACCGGAATGTTTTCGAAGCGTTTTTGGCTGCCCCAGGTGGTGATATCCTCAGCGGCATTCAGTTTTACCGGCAACTCGACGGTGTTGATATTTTTTAAATCGTATGCATCTAAGGTTGCGTCGATGTTTTGTTGGATAAACGGCTTTTCTGTCCTTACTGGATTCGGGTTAACAATATATTTCGCAATAAATTCGGGAATAAAATCAACATTTGGTAATCCCCAAATAACGAGAAATGTCGCCAGCGCTATTAAAAAAGGTGACTTGCTCCGATGCTGCTCTGAAAAAATGAATACCCCTGCAATGGTCGCCATCGCCAGGAAAGAAATTATCCCCAACCAGATTAACGGCAACTGGTAGCGGATTTCAATTGTACCAGGACCGTAATACACAGGTTCATGGGAGTCGGTATACAGCAATGAAAAACGCTGTAGTAAAAATCCCCAAACAACAAAAAGAACCACAAAACCGATCAGGATTCCCAAGTGTATTTTTGCGCCTGGGTGAAATTCTTTGTTCTGGTTGGGAACAAATATATGCTCCAGCCAATACAAAGCGCCTACCATTACAAATATCAATATGGCTGTGCTTAATAGTTCTGGCTGAATTAGCTGGTAGATGGGGTAAGACAGCAGATAAAAGCTGATGTCATTGCCATAAACCGATTCGATAACGCCCGACCGACCGCCAAAAAAGTATAGTAAGGTCGTTTCCCATTGGTCATAAAACGGTATCGCTATGAAGATGGCCAAGATCAAAGCAACAGGCGTGTAGATTTTCGCTGAACCGTACAGAAATTTTTCAGAAAACTTTTGGAATTTCGCGTTCTGGTCAAAATTACTGATGACTTCATCCTGGGGATTTAAGCCCAAATAACGCGATGCAATCCAGAAATGGAAAAAGAAAATCGTGAAGAAAAATAAAGTGACCGCGCCAGACAGGAAAAACTTGTAGAGCAAGCGCAACCAGAAATAATGTTCGAGTTTAATGGATTGAAACCACCATAAATCGACAAACAAGTCGAGAAAGATGAAATGAAAGGCTATAAACAGGACAAACGAAATGGCGATTGTCGCAATAATGACTGCGGGGATAAGGTTTAGATTCCGCATAAGTTCCTCTTGTTAACGGACAGAGCTTTTGCTCGTGTACCTGGGTTTTTGTATTTTATAAAAGCCTGATTGTTATAGCGTTTAACCCTGACGATGAAAAGTAATTATTTTAGTTTTTGTAAATATTGCGCTAAGGAGACACCCAACTTGAGCACTGAATCCTGTTTGCTTTCATCCAGCAAATGTCCATTATCATGGAATGCCTTGTCAGCTTGGGCTACCGCGAGTTGGTAGGGCAACACGATAATGCCAATATTAGCTAACAACATCCGTAAAAACACCAAACCCCGCAAGCCACCCAAAGCTCCAGGAGAAGCCGCCATAATTACGGCGACCTTGCCCCGAAAGGCCAGCAGCGGCGCTTCGTCCCCTTCCCGGCGCGATGCCCAGTCGATAGCGTTTTTGAGCAAGGGGCTGAACGCGCTATTGTATTCTGGAGAAGCAATAAGGAAGCCGTCATGGGCAATTAGCAATTCTTTAAATGCCCGTGCGGGATTTGGCATTCCCTCTGCCATTTCAAGGTCTTGGTTAAAAATAGGCATGGGATAATCTGCCAGATTGACAACAGTGACTTCCGCGCCTGCTTGCTGTGCGCCAAGTGCTGCAATCTGCGCGAGTTTTTGGTTGTACGATTCTTTTCTGGAGCTACCGGAAAAGGCGAGGATTTTAGGCATATTATCTGAATTGTATTGTGTGTTGGCTAGGGCAACCGAGTCATTTCTTTAGCTTTGTCATAATCAACCCCGACACTCACGATAAAGCTGGTGGCATCTTCGATGTCCATATCCGATTCGACGATTTTTGACTTATCGACAATCACGGTAAAACCGGACGTGGGGTTGGGCGAGGTCGGGATAAACAGTACCACTTTGCTCTCATAACGATTAGTCACATAAGCAGGCACCCAAACGCCGTCTTTTGGGTATTCCACATAGACTACCTCTTTGGCGATGGTTTGGTCGTCTTTGATGAACATTGCACTGACTTTTTTGATAACCCTATAGATGGTATTCAAAAAGGGAATTCTGTCGATAACATGTTCAAAGGCGCTGATGATGATAGGGCGGCTTTTCTGGAAGATTTCACGGCCTATGTAAACTAGGAGAAAAAAACTGAACACGAAAAATAGTGCGGTATAAAAATAGTTTGCCGAGTAACCTTGCACAAAACCAAACATGCTCATCAATATGCTTTTGACGAACAAGACAATCTGCAACACCACCACGATGGGGATAACCGCCAAAATACCGATCAGGAAGTAGTTCAACAATTTTTTGGTTACTGTTTGCATGGCGCCTCCGACGTTTTAGTTGTTCATTTTCGAGTTATATCATTTCAATTTTTCTTTCAACATCTTGTTGACTTCCGCAGGGTTTGCCTTACCTTGCATTTCTTTCATGACTTGGCCGACAAAAAAGCCGAATACCTTATCTTTGCCGCTGTGGTATTGTTCTACCTGGCCAGGATTGTCGGCAATGATTTTATCAATTATGGCTTCAATTGCGCCAGTATCGGTAATTTGTTGCAAGCCTTGTTCGGCGATAATTTCATCGGCAGTTTTATCAGATTGCCACATGATTTCAAAGACTTGTTTGGCAATTTTACCGCTTATGGTGTCGTCGCCGATGCGCTGTAAAAGACCCGCCAAGCGTTGGTAGTTTACTGGTGATTGGCTGATGTCTAAGTCAGCTTTGTTAAGCGCAGCCAGCAGATCGCCCGACATCCAGTTAGCGCAGAGCTTGGCTTCACAAGCCGATTCTTTCACCAAGGCTTCGTAGTAATCTGCCAGTTGTCGTGAAGAGGTCAGGATGCCTGCATTTTCATCATCGAGTTGATACTGCTCCTTAAACCTTAGCTTTTTTGCTTCCGGTAATTCCGGCAACTTTGCCTTTATCTGCGCCTTAAATTCCTCGTTAACATGCACCGGCAATAAATCAGGATCAGGGAAATAGCGGTAATCATTGGCTTCTTCCTTGCTCCGCATGGAGCGGGTTTCGTCTTTATTGGCATCGTACAGACGGGTTTCCTGGACGACTTTGCCGCCGCTTTCAATCAACTCAATTTGCCGCTCGACCTCGTGGTTGATGGCTTTTTCAACAAACTTGAAGGAATTGATGTTTTTGATTTCGGCACGCGTACCAAATTCTTTTTGCCCCTTTGGTCTTACTGAAACATTGGCATCGCAGCGGAACGAGCCTTCCTGCATATTTCCGTCACAGATACCGAGATAACGCACCAACTCGTGAATTTTCCGCATGTAAGCCACGGCTTCTTTAGCGGAACGCATTTCCGGTTCGGAGACTATTTCCAACAGCGGCGTACCCGCACGGTTCAGGTCGATACCGCTCATACCGTGAAAGTTTTCGTGCAAGGATTTTCCGGCATCTTCTTCCAGATGGGCGCGGGTTATGCCGATGCGTTTGGTCGTGCCATCCACGTAAATATCCAAATGACCGTTGCCGACGATAGGCAATTCAAACTGGCTAATCTGGTAGCCTTTGGGCAAATCGGGATAAAAATAATTTTTACGGGCAAAGACCGAGTAGGGTGCAATTTCGGCTTCAATTGCCAAACCGAATTTTACCGCCATCGTTACCGCTTGTTCGTTCAAAACGGGCAATACGCCGGGCAAACCTAAATCGACTGCACAGGCTTGGGTGTTTGGTTCAGCTCCATAAGCGGTTGCTGCACCTGAGAATATCTTCGACTTAGTCGCAAGCTGGGTATGGATTTCCAAGCCGATCACTGTTTCCCATTTATGCCCCAGAGGGTATTCACGTTCTTGAGAAGTTTCCATGTGCTGCTCCTATTCAAAACCTTTAGGTGAACGCTGATGCCAATCAGTTACTTGCTGATACTTGTGTGCTATGTTCAATAATCTATCTTCTGTAAAATAGTTGCCAATGACTTGTAAGCCCACAGGTTTGCCTTCTGCAAAGCCAGCGGGAATTGACATGGCAGGCAAACCTGCCAAGTTGATGGCGATGGTATAAATATCAGACAAATACATTTCGATTGGGTTGCCAATCTTTTCGCCGATACCGAAGGCCGTGCTAGGTGTGACCGGGCCCATAATGACATCGACTTCAGCCAAAGCCTTTTTGAAATCCTCACTTATAAGGCGGCGAATTTTTTGCGCCTTGATGTAATAAGCATCGTAGTAACCCGCCGATAATGCGTAAGTACCCATGAGGATACGGCGCTTGACTTCCTTACCGAAGGCTTCGCCACGGGAGCGGGTATATAAATCTGTCAAATCCTGAGGGTAAGCACAGCGGTAACCAAAACGTACACCGTCAAAACGCGACAAATTAGCAGAACATTCTGCTGGGGCGATAACATAGTAAGCTGGGATAGCCAATTTGAGATTGGGCATGGAGACTTCTTTTACAATAGCACCCATGTCCCGGTATACCTGGATAGCTTTCTCAATGACTGTTGCAACATTGTTGCTTAAACCGTCCCCAAAAAATTCTTTCGGCAAGCCGATGGTTAAGCCTTTAATCTCGTTTGCCAATCCAACTTGGTAATCCGGTACTGGCATATCAACACTGGTGGAATCCTTGTGATCAAAACCCGCCATTGCTTGCATTAAGATAGCGGCATCTTCCGCACTACGAGCCATCGGCCCGCCTTGGTCCAGGCTGGATGCGTAAGCAATCATGCCATAGCGGGACACGCGCCCATACGTCGGTTTCAATCCGGTAATGCCACAATGTGCCGCTGGCTGACGGATTGACCCGCCGGTATCCGTACCCGTCGCACAAACCGACAACCGCGCGGCCACCGCAGCCGCAGAGCCACCTGACGAGCCACCTGGAACTGAATCCGTGTGCCAGGGATTTTTGACCGCACCGTAATAGCTAGTTTCATTGGATGAACCCATGGCAAATTCGTCCATATTGAGTTTACCCAACATGACCGCTCCCGCACTGTTTAATTTTTCAACCACCGTGGCATTGTAAGGTGAAATAAAATTATCCAGCATCTTAGATCCGCAGGAAGTCTTAACGCCTTGCGTGCAAAAAATATCTTTTTGTGCGATTGGTATTCCTGTAAGCAAGCTGGCATCGCCTTTGGCAATTTTTACATCGGCACGTTGGGCTGCTTGCAACGCCAAATCTTCGGTAACAGAGATAAAGCAATTCAACGATTGATGTTGTTTAATTCTATTCAAAAATGTTTGGGTCAATTCCATGCTGGAAAATTCGCCGGATCGTAAGCCTACGGCTAACTCTTTGATTGATTTATTATGCACGCGATATCCCTTCACTCAATAACTTTAGGAACCAAGTAAAGACCTTCTTCAACTTGAGGCGCAATCGCCTGAAAATTATTACGGTTATCACTTTCCGTCACTTCATCAGCTCTTAGGCGCTGTTGTTGATCCATGGGATGCGCCATCGGCATAATATCATTGGTGTTAGTTTCGCCCATTTGCGTCATAAGCTCCAACATTCCCGATAAATCATGGGTGTAAGACGCTATATCTTGTTGATTAATCCCAAGTCTTGCTAAATGTGCAATCTTCTTTACATCGTCTGCCGTTAAGGTCATTTTGTACCCTATTAAAACCAAAGCCATAAACTATAATACTTTATAACTTGCCCGAATACCCGCTTGATTGATAAAGTATGACGGTTTAATCCCCCTTCTCTCTGGACGCAGGTAAAAAATGTTCAAAAGATTTCGCGGTCTTTTCTCAAACGATCTCTCGATTGATCTTGGAACCGCCAACACCCTTATATACATCCCTGGCCAGGGCATAGTCCTCAACGAGCCGTCAGTGGTCGCCATTAAAGAGGACAAAGTACGCGGCACCAAAAGCATAGCCGCCGTGGGTACTGAAGCAAAGCAGATGTTAGGGCGTACACCAGGCAATATCACCGCCATTCGGCCTTTAAAAGACGGCGTGATCGCCGACTTTGCCGTCACCGAAAGAATGTTGAGATATTTTATTGAAAAAGTCCATAAGAGCAAACTGCTTCGCCCCAGCCCACGTATTTTGATCTGTGTCCCTTGCGGATCAACCCAAGTGGAACGACGTGCTATTCGGGAGTCAGCGGCAATGGCTGGTGCTCGCGAAGTCTATTTGATTGAAGAACCTATGTCTGCAGCGATTGGTGCGGGACTACCTGTCGATGAACCTTGCGGATCAATGGTGCTTGACATCGGTGGCGGCACCTCCGAAGTGGCTATTATCTCGATCAACGGTATCGTCTATTCCAACTCGGTACGTATTGGCGGCGACCGTTTTGATGAAGCCATCATCAATTATGTACGCAGGAACTATGGCACTTTAATCGGTGAAGCGACTGCCGAAAGAATTAAAATTGAAATTGGCACCGCTTACCCCGGTAGCGAAGTCAGGGAAATAGAAGTTCGCGGCCGCAACTTGGCCGAAGGTGTTCCTCGCAGCTTTGCATTAAATAGCAACGAAATTCTTGAAGCTTTGCAGGAACCCTTATCCGGTATAATCAGTGCAGTAAAGTTTGCCTTGGAACAAACGCCGCCTGAACTCGGCTCGGATGTTGCCAATCGGGGTATTTATTTAACCGGAGGCGGCGCTTTGTTAAAAGATATTGACAGACTCATTTCAGAAGAAACCGGTCTACCCGTACATATCGCCGATGACCCTTTGACCTGTGTTGCCAGAGGTGGCGGCATGGTGTTGGAAATGATAGACAAAAAAGGCATGTCTGCTTATTCCTTTGAATGAGTTATCTCTCTGACAAAATACTTATTGTGTTGGCGGTTACTAAAACTATTCTGACCAGCTTTGTAATCTTTGGGTATAGCGATAACGTTAGTCTTTGCAGCCTACTTTTAAACTGATTAAGAGGCCTCCGCTATAAAACTGTTATTTGCCGAAGGCCCCTCAATCCACATACGTCTGTTCATTGCAGTCATGGCTTCAATCGCTCTATTGACAACGGAACACATCAATTTTCGCCTGGCTCCTGTTCGCGCTGCTTTATCGTTGGCCGTTGACCCCATCAAATATCTCGTTGACCTACCCACGGAGACAATGAGTCGAATCAATTATTCAATCAGATCGTACTCGTCACTAAGGGAAGAGAACAAAAAATTAAGTGAAAAACAATCGCTCAACCAAATTCGCCTCCTTAAATACGAAGCTTTGGAAAAGGAAAACATCCGGCTGAGGGCTTTGCTGGAAAATTCTTTTGATCTGGGTGAGCAGGTATTAGTCGCTGAGTTATTAGCCGTCAATATTGCATCTCCTTACGAAAACATCGTGGTCGTTAACAAAGGTACACGTTTTGGTGTGCATCCACAGCAGGCCGTTGTCGACGCCAATGGGATAGTGGGTCAAATTTTTCGAGCGTTACCGTACAGCTCCGAAGTCATGTTAATCACTGACCCAAACCATGCCATTCCAGTGCAAGTCAATCGTAACGGGCTGTTAACCATTGCTGTTGGCAGTGGTGAATTAAATCGCCTTAACTTGCCTTTTTTACCTGACAATGCCGATATTCGACCTGGAGATTTATTAATCTCCTCGGGGCTAGGTGGAACTTTCCCGCAAGGCTACCCAGTAGCCGTTGTTGACACCTTCGCTCCACCCGCTAACAAGCGTATTACAGCTACTCCAAAAGCATTGCTTGATCGTAACAGGGAATTGATGATTGTATGGAGCGATAAAAAACCGGTTTCCCTTGCGCCTTCGCAATCACCCAAGCAAAACGAGGCGGAGGATCATGCCAATGAATAAAAGTTATGGTTTTGGCCGTATTATCTCGACCATTGCCTTTGCAATGTGCCTGAAAATAGCACCATTACCCACGATATTTGCTGTTTACAACCCAGACTGGGTGTTGTTGACGCTCATCTACTGGTCGCTTGCCATGCCTGAGCGCGTCGGTGTTTTTCATGCCTGGACGTTCGGCTTGCTAACCGATGTATTGACCGGCAGAATGTTTGGTCAATATGCCTTGGCTTATTCGCTGGTGATCTATCTTTGCTTGTCACTACACAGGCGACTGCGCCAGTTACCCTTCATCCAACAAGCGCTATTCATCTTTTTTTGTTTATTGTTATCGCAGCTTCTGCTATTTTTCATTAAAAATATCCAATATACCGCAGAATTAAAGCCAACTTTTTGGCTACCCATTTTTGTTGGTACGCTATGTTGGCCATTGGTTTATACCTTATTACGTTTTGTCAGATTAGCAAAACCCATCAAAACCGATTAATTTGCGCTGGTCACTTTTTCGATGCCCCGTAATTTAATCTTTAAGGACAATCCGGTAGAAAGCCATCTGTTTCTGGGTCGAATTATCGCGTCCTTTATTATCATTATAGTATTAACTATCGGTCTCATTATCCGGCTAGTTTATCTGCAAATTGCGGGACACCAGCACTATTCGACTCTAGCCAAAGAAAACAGTATCAAAATGGAGCCAACGGTTCCCTCCCGGGGGATTATCTATGACAATCGTGGCAATATCTTGGCCGAAAACACGCAAACTTACAGCCTGGAGCTTATCCCAGAACAGATCAGCAATTTGGATGACACACTATTGAAATTGCAAAAATTACTCGAACTACCGGATGAAAAAATCGAACAGTTTCAAAAATTGCGCAAACGTCAAAAACGTTTTACGGGCATTCCCCTGCTGTCCAATATGACTGAAGAAGAAATAGCCAAATTTGCCGTGGTCAGGCCTTTTTTTCATGGCGTTGATGTCCATATCCGCCAGTCAAGAAATTATCCTTACGGCGACTTGGCTTCCCATGTCGTTGGTTATGTGGGGCGCATCAACGAAGATGAGTTGAAAGAGTTACCTGTAGCAGAATACCGAGGCTCTACTTTTATCGGGAAATTAGGTATCGAAGGCTCTTATGAATCAGCGTTACATGGGATTACTGGCTATTCGGAAATAGAAACCAATGTTCAAGGCCGCCCACTAAAAACGCTTAAAGAAGTCGATCCGGTAGCTGGGGAAAATCTCTATTTAACGCTCGATATGGCGTTACAAAAAACTGCCTACGATGCTCTTGACACCTATACGGGCGCTGTTGTTGCAATCGAAATTAAAACTGGGGGCGTATTGACTTTCGTCAGTCGTCCGGGCTTTGACCCTAATCCTTTTGTTGTCGGCATAAGCAACAATGCTTATCAAGCCTTGCAAACTTCACCAGACCAACCATTGTATAATCGCGCCCTTCGAGGCCTGTATCCGCCCGGCTCCACCATTAAGCCTTTTATGGCAATGGCCGGACTTGAATACAATACAGTCAGTGCCCAGCAAACTCTTTTCTGTCCGGGGTCTTATCAGTTGCCTAATTCTCCGCACCTTTATCGGGATTGGAAAAAAAGCGGTCATGGCTCAGTTAATATCACAGAGGCGATTACCCAGTCTTGTGATGTCTATTTTTACCGCCTAGCTGGCATGTTGGGCATCGACCGTATCCATAGTTTTTTGCAGCAATTCGGTTTTGGTGAAAAAACGGGCATAGATCTGGATGAGGAAAAATCAGGATTGCTACCTTCCAGGGAATGGAAATGGGGCAAAAAAAATCAGATATGGTTTCCAGGCGAAACATTAATCGCAGGAATAGGCCAAGGTTATCACCAGGTGACACCACTGCAACTCGCCAGAGCTACAGCCACTTTGGCGAATAAAGGTAAAATCGTAACACCTCACTTAGTCGGTAAAATTGTTCCCGAAGCAACGATTAGGGAAGCGGAAATAACTCCGAAGAAAACCATTCCACTAAATCCCGCTAATATCAAAACTGTCACTGACGCTATGGTGAATGTTATCCACAGTAACCGAGGGACGGCAAGAAGCATAGGGCTGGACATTAATTATCAGATCGCGGGTAAAACCGGGACCGCCCAAGTCATAAATATCAAACAAAACGCCAGTTATAACGAACACCAAATAGATAAGAAAAACCGCGATCACGCCTTGTTCATTGCTTTTGCACCTGCGGATAATCCGAAAATTGCAATTGCTGTGATTGTTGAAAATGGCGGTCATGGTGGCTCAGTGGCAGCTCCTATTGCAGCTAAAGTTATTAAACAATATTTGCGCGATAGGGAAATAACACCGCAATGAAAATCGAGTCCCGAAGCGAACAATTTCATACCCCTACACTCACCGAGCGCATACTCGGTAAGTTGCATATTGATATCCCCCTGTTTATCTGTTTGCTTCTAATCTCCTTGCTGAGTTTTGTCATACTTTACAGTGCCGGAAGCCAAGAGACCGCATTGTTAGTGCGCCAAGCTTTTCGGGTAGGTTTGGCTTATCTGCTTATGGTGGTGCTGGCTCACATCAATCCCTATCAATTCAAGCGCTATTCAGCGGCATTATTTGGCATAGGTATTATGCTACTGATTGCCGTATTGATTATGGGTCATATTGGTAAGGGTGCGCAACGTTGGTTGGATCTTGGTTTTTTCCGTTTTCAACCATCGGAAATGATCAAAATCACTACACCCATGATGATTGCTTGGTACCTTGCCGATCATGCCTTGCCCCTAAAACCCCAACAACTTTTAATCGCTGGCATACTTATCCTTATTCCTACACTGCTAATAGCCAAGCAGCCTGATTTGGGGACTGCAATATTGGTGGCTAGTTCGGGCGCAGCGGTGCTGTTTTTTGCGGGATTGTCCTTGCGCTTCATCTTAGCAATTTTGGCATCACTGTCTGCCCTGGCACCCATCGTCTGGCATTATTTTCTTCATGATTATCAACGTGCTCGCATCATAACGCTCTTGGATCCCGAAGCCGATCCTTTGGGCAAGGGTTATCATATTATCCAATCGAAAATTGCCATAGGCTCTGGCGGTATCTATGGTAAAGGCTGGCTGGGTAGTAAACAGTCAGAGCTGGAATTTTTACCGGAAAGCTCGACCGACTTCATTTTTGCCGTATTTGCCGAAGAATTCGGCTTATTCGGATGCTTAGGGCTATTAACACTTTATCTCCTAGTTATTGGGCGCTGCTTATATATAGCATCGCAAGCCCAGGATACCTTCAGCCGCTTGTTAGCAGGCAGCTTAGCGTTCACTTTTTTTGTTTATGTTTTTGTTAATATAGGCATGGTCATCGGTGTCCTGCCAGTCGTTGGTGTGCCTTTACCTATGATTAGCTATGGTGGCACTTCGGTTGTCACCTTACTAGCTGGATTTGGCATCCTTATGTCTATACATACCCATAAAAAATTTATCCCTCATTAACGCAATGAAATTTAAATATTTATTTCTTCGATCATTCATGCTCTGTACCTGTTTTGTCTTGTTGTCCTGCATCAGTACGATTAAAAACCAGGAAACGGTTGATGGGTTTATCAAGCAAATGGTTACAGCCCACCAATTTAATGAAGCCGCACTTACTGATTTATTTGACAAGGTAGAGCTGAAAGAAGACATCATCAAAAGAATATCATCGCCATCAGAAGGCTTGCCTTGGTACAAATACCGAAAAATTTTCCTGAAACAACCCAGAATTCAAGCAGGCGTGCAATTTTGGAATGAAAATGCAGAAACTTTAGCTGCTGTTGAGAAAAATACAGGCGTTCCTGCGGCAATTATTGTCGCTATCATTGGCGTTGAAACCCAGTATGGACAGCAAACAGGGCATCATCGCGTCATTGATGCCTTATCAACACTTGCCTTTGCTTATCTACCCCGCAGCCATTTTTTTCGGAGCGAATTAGAAAATTTTTTATTGTTATGCCGAGAAGAACGTATCGACCCGCTAAATCCAACGGGCTCTTATGCAGGCGCGATGGGTATCCCACAATTTATGCCGAGCAGCTACAGAAATTATGCTGTTGATTTTAATGGGGATAGTCGTCGAGATATTTGGCATAATCCCAGTGATGTGATTGCTAGTATTGCAAACTATTTTGCTAAACATGGTTGGCAAGCGGGCAAACCTGTTGCTCTTCAAATTCGTGACAGGGCTCACAATTCCTCACAATCTTTTCCATCCCTTAAGGAAAACTTAAGCTTCATAAAGTCTAATTCAACAAACCCAAACATAAGTACACCTTTACTTTCAACCAAAAAAGCGAAAATTGTCGCTTTTGAACAAGAGAATGGCGAAGAATTATGGGACACATTAGACAACTTCTACGTGATTACCCGCTACAACCACAGTCCCTTATATGCAATGGCTGTCTATCAGTTAAGCCTTGCCATTTCTAATCAAAGAGTTTCCTCCCCTTATGAACAAAACCATAACCATCCCATTGATACTGGCTCTAAGCGGCTGTTCGAGTAATCAGATAATAACAAGCGAAGCCCCCATCCAAATACCATCCACTTACCAACAAGCTTCGACACCCAAAGCCACCTTTGTGTCACTTGAGTTACCTAACAAATTAAGACCACAAACTAGACACCATTCAATAATAGATTTACGTGGCGGCTACTTACCTGACGAAACAAAAACGGAGAGCATCAAAGCAGACAGTTCTCCACAACAGGAAAGCTTACTACCCCGCATTGCCCGTTATTTAAAAAAAGGTATTGCCTCTTGGTATGGTCCAGGATTTCATGGCAGACAGACGGCCACTGGCGAAATTTTCGACATGTATGAAATGACCGCCGCTCACAAAACCTTGCCAATTCCGTCGTATGCTCAAGTAACTAACCTAGAAAACAATAAAACTGTTATCGTTCGCATCAATGACAGAGGCCCTTATGTGGGCAACCGACTTTTAGATTTGTCCTATGCTGCGGCTAAAAAACTTGGCATCCAGCATGAAGGCACCGGTAAAGTAGAAATCAAAGCCATCACTCCTCTGCAAGCGCTTCCACAAATCCAAAAAACAGCTGAAAGCCAACATAAAAAAGTTTATTTACAAGTCGGCAGCTTTGGCAGCCAAAGAAAAGCGATAAAGTTGCAAGACAAGATTGCTTCTCATAACTTACCTGAACCCACCATTCTCGCTTCAAAGCGTCGATTTAAAGTGCAAATGGGGCCTATAAAATCCTCAGAAAATGCTGAAAAACTTAGCTATCAACTGGCGCGATTAGGTATTAAAGACCCTCAATTTGTCACCGAGACAAGACAAAATTGAAATAACGCATGTTACAATAAGGCATTGTTGTTACTGAAACCATGCCTTAATACATGAATTATTTGAAAAGTTTTACCGTTAGCCGTTTTTTATTTTTATTTCTCCTCTTTGCATTCTTAAAGGCCAGCGCCGAAGAAGCGCAGATTCTTACGCCTTCTGCACCCACCATTGCCGCTAGCAGTTATATCCTGCAGGATTACAATACCGGTAAAGTCCTCGCAGAAAACAATGCTGACACTAAATTAGCCCCCGCCAGCCTCACCAAAATACTGACTGTTTACGTTGTCTTCAATGAAATCAAAAACAATCATCTTAAACTGGAAGATAAGGTAACAATCAGCCAAAACGCCTGGAAAACTGAGGGCTCCAAAATGTTTGTCCAAGTCAACGATCAGGTCAAAGTTGAAGATCTGCTCAAGGGCGTTGTTATCCAATCAGGAAACGATGCCAGTGTTGCCCTGGCTGAACACGTAGCAGGCAACGAAGCTACTTTTGCAGAACTGATGAATCAGCACGCGGCGCGTTTAGGTATGGTCAACAGCCATTTCCAAAACAGCGATGGCTTGCCTAGCAATGAGCATTACACAACGGCAAGAGATCTTGCCATTCTCACCACGGCATTGATCAAAGAATTCCCTGAATTCTACCCCTGGTTTTCGCAAAAAGAATTCACGTACAACAAAATCACCCAACAAAACCGGAACATGCTTCTCTCGCGTGACGAGTCAGTTGATGGCGTAAAAACCGGCCATACCGAAGAAGCGGGTTATTGCTTAGTTGCGTCCGCACTCCGTGACGGAATGCGGCTGATTTCAGTGGTCATGGGCACCGAAAGCATGAATGCCAGAGCCAATGAAAACCAAACTTTACTAAATTACGGGTTTCGTTTTTTTGAATCGCACCGCCTTTACGAAGGCAAAAAAGCGATTCAAGAAGCCAGAATATGGAAAGGTGACATTGAAAACCTACCACTGGGATTAGCAGAAGATCTTTACGTCACAATCCCTCGCCGCCAATATAAAGACCTGAAAGCTACCGTTAATGTTGATAAACAAATTATTGCGCCCATAAAAGCAGGTGATAAGCTTGGCTCAGTGACTGTCTCACTTAAAGAAGAAA
Organism: Methyloglobulus sp.; assembly: GCF_040079455.1. Taxonomy (GTDB): domain Bacteria; phylum Pseudomonadota; class Gammaproteobacteria; order Methylococcales; family Methylomonadaceae; genus Methyloglobulus. The sequence continues at coordinate 17,837 of NZ_JBEBKJ010000046.1, forward strand.
TACTGGCCACCAAAAATTTAGTGGCTCTTAAAACAGTAGAGAAAGGCGGAATCTTCAGGCGGCTTTATGATAGCCTGTTGATGATGATCAGGAAAAGCAATGGGTAATGAAACCGTCTACCTTAATGGTCAATACTTGCCGTTAGCCAATGCCAAAATCTCGGTTATGGACAGGGGGTTTTTGTTTGGTGATGGTGTTTATGAAGTCATTCCGGCCTATTTCGGGAAATTATTTCGCCTCGACGACCACCTCGAACGACTGGACAACAGCCTTAAGTCCATCCGCTTACAGAATCCACATAGCCATGAACAATGGCGCAACCTGCTGACACCGCTGCTCAAAAAAGACCTAGATCAGTCCGTTTACCTTCAGATTACCCGTGGTGTCGCACCCAAAAGAGACCATGCGTTTCCCCAACATGTCACGCCTACCGTGTTTGCGATGGTGTCGGGCATTAACCCGCATTCTGACCCAGACAATGGTGTTAAAGCACTCAGCATCGAAGACAGCCGCTGGAAACTATGCCATACCAAGGCAATCACCTTATTGGCCAATGTCCTACTTAAGCAAGCTGCCGTTGACAATGGCTGCACCGAAGCTATCTTATTCAAAAATGGTTATTTGACTGAAGGCGCAACCAGCAACGTGTTTGCTGTAATTGATGGCGTATTGATGACCCCCCCCAAAAGCCCTGCCATTTTGCCGGGCATAACCCGCGATGTCATTCTGGAAATTGCCAGGAAAAATAATATCCCGTGCAGTGAGCAAGCCATTCCTATGGACGAGCTAAGGAAAGCAAGCGAAATATGGATCACCAGCTCCACCCGTGAAATTATTCCTGTAGTAGACCTGGACGATGAAAAGATCGGAGACGGCAAGCCTGGCGCGCTTTGGAAATCGCTTTACAAGCTTTTCCAGGAATACAAACTGTCATTACGATGAGCGAGGAAACCAATTTTGAATTCCCTTGTCAATTTGCCATTAAAGCTATGGGCAAAAGTGATTTTGAGTTTGATCTGCTGGTCATCGAGATTGTCCGTCGCCACGTACCCGATAACGAAAAGGCAGTGACGACAAGACCGAGCAAGGATGGCAATTATCTGGCGGTAACGGTATTGATAGAAGCGTCCAGCAAACAACAATTGGATGCCATCTATCAGGATTTAACGGATCACCCACTGGTTTTAATGGCCTTATAAGGACAGTTAGGCACAAATGACCCAGGTCACTTTTAAAGTCGAGAATGCTGGTACATACGCTGATATTGTTCGATCCAAACTTCCTTTTTCTAGACTCGAAAACGGGGTAATTATTATCCATTCTCTACTTGATGAGAACGAGTCGCTGAATGAACATCTCGTTTGGTTGTGGAGCACGGTCAAGCACGAACGTCGCGTACTCAAGTCCGCCGTCTCAAACGGTGGAAGAATAACCTGCGAATGTACAGCTCCGAAAGGTCGAGTCCACTTATTACCAAACGGTGCAGAAATGCTTCATCTTCTGGGTGTCGAATTGATTCTGGAGGTAAAGTGAAAACTCTACTACCAAACTTACACTCAAATGGATCGACGTTAGGGCAATATAATTAATGCGTCACATAATTATTTTCACCCAAACTTTCTCCAAGAGAGGACTAAGTCACTCAATATGTATAGTATCCAGTGATAATCCGTGAACTTGGCTTACAACCTTACGAAGCCATCTGGCGTGACATGCAACAATTCACCCAGGAACGAACGGAAGAAACACCTGATGAAATATGGATTTTGGAACACCTGCCCATTTACACTTTGGGCTTGAATGGTAAGCAGGAACATTTATTAGGCTCTGGCAACATTCCCGTCATTAAAAGTGACCGTGGTGGACAAGTGACTTATCATGGACCTGGACAACTGATTATCTATACCTTACTCGACATCAAACGCCTTAAACTTGGTATTCGGCAATTGGTCACGCTTTTGGAACAGTCTATGGTGATGGCTTTAGCGGAATTTGGCATCACAGCCATTGCCAAACCTGAAGCACCAGGGGTTTACGTGGATAACAAAAAAATCGGTTCCATCGGCATACGCATCAAAAAAAACGCGAGTTATCATGGCATTAGCCTTAACAATAACATGGACTTAACACCTTTTGACCATATCAACACTTGTGGTTTTCGGGATTTACAAGTGACCCAACTAGCGGACTTTGGTGTTTCTGTCAGCACGGCTGAACTCGCTATTCCCGTCGTACAAGCGATTAATTCGGCAATCACCTCATGAATACTAAAGCTCCGTCCCGCTCCACTCCCGAATCGCATCAACGTAATGCGGAAAAGCTGTCACGCATACCCATCAAGGTGGAGCAGCCCGAAACGGTATTGCGTAAGCCGGACTGGATACGCATCAAACTGTCAGCCAGCGATGAAATCACCCGCGTAAAACAACTGTTGCGTGAACATAAGCTGCATACCGTTTGCGAAGAAGCAGCCTGCCCTAACCTAGCGGAATGCTTTCAGCATGGCACCGCCACCTTTATGATTATGGGTGATTTGTGCACCCGTCGCTGCCCATTTTGCGATGTCGCACACGGCAAACCGTTGCCACTCGATAAGGACGAACCGGAACACTTGGCGAATGCTATCAAAGCAATGGCGCTAAAATACGTGGTGATAACCTCGGTAGACAGGGATGATTTACGGGACGGCGGCGCAGGGCATTTTGCCGACTGCATCAAACAAATCCGCCAACAAACACCCAGCACCAAAATAGAAATTCTGGTTCCCGACTTTCGTGGCCGTATCGAAAAAGCCGTCGCCATCTTGGCAAACGAACCTTGCGATGTATTCAACCACAACCTGGAAACCGTGCCGAGGCTTTATAAGCAAGTCCGTCCCGGCTCGGATTACCAAGGCTCGTTGAACCTGCTCAAGCAGTTTCACGAAGCCCAACCGACTGTTCCCACCAAATCCGGCCTGATGCTGGGGGTGGGTGAAGAGCAAGCGGAAGTCCATCAAGTTATGCAGGATTTATTGGCACATGGCTGTTCTATGTTGACTTTAGGGCAATACTTGCAACCGAGCAAAGCCCATCTTCCCGTCAAAGCCTATATTACCCCTGCCGAATTCGACGAATACGGCAAGGTCGCAAAGGCTTTGGGATTTAAACAAGTCGCCAGTGCGCCGATGGTCAGGTCATCCTATCATGCTGATTTACAGGCAAAAGAAGTTATAGTGTAGTTTTGATACTAAAAATCAGAGTCCCCCAACCTTATGTTTAGTCTAATGAATTGACATAAATCGAGATGATTTGCATAGTATTTCTTGTACTCTGAGAAGCAGATAGAATTCTGAAATTGCGTAGTATGTTGAACTCATGGTATTGTTAAGTCCCAGATGTTACACATTTTCCCTTCAATTTATGGAGTTAATTATGACCATCGCAAAAGTAAGTGAAATAACGTCCAGTTCCACCAAAAGTTTTGAAGATGCCATTGAGAAAGGCATAAAACGCGCCAGTAAGACCATAAGAGGCATTCAAGGTGCCTGGGTTCAAGACCAGAAACTCGTCATTAATGACGGTAAAATTATCGAGTACCGTGTAAATATGAAAATCAGTTTTATTCTTGATTAATGTTGGGAGCAGAAACTAAAAACTAATATACACCGACAAGTCCCCGACCTAGGCTTCCTGTTTATGGGAAGCTTTAAAGATTCCTCTCCCTCAGGGAAAGGGTTGTGACAAACTAATTTAATTTCCATCAACCCAACTTTCTCCCTTCGGAAGAAAGGCTTTTATCATTATCTATTTAAGCTAAACGCACTGGCAATTTGCCCAGTGAGCATCAATTCCCTAGTTGCGTGACCTGTTTGGCTTTGACGGTTTCAGTGCTGCTCAAAAACCGTGCAGAGGAATAATAGGCGATTAAATGCTACTGCTGTTTTCTCCATCCGAGATTTAAGCGCAAAAGATGGCTGAACGAGATCTATAGTGCGGATACCTTGGTGTAACAAACTTTGCCTCGCTTGCAACCGACTTCCTGCCGCCGCCTTTTGCCCCTTCTAGGCGCAACAAAAAGTGGACAACTCATTAACTACTAAACCGGATATTTCTATTTATTGCCACCACTGTTTGAACACTTGTAAAAGCAATGGAAAGAACGAAGTGCAATGAACTTTTCCATTATAATTCCAACGCTTAACGAGGAGCTATCTATCAAACAATGCCTAATAGCATTACAGCCATTACGGGAATGTTGTGAGATAATTGTCGTTGATGGCGGCAGTACGGATAATACTGAGAGGCTAGCCAAGCCCTTAGTCGATAAGCTTATTGCATCAGAAAAAGGCCGTGCTATTCAGATGAATGCTGGTGTCGAAAATGCAAAAGGCAATATGTTGATATTTTTACATGCTGATACTTTTTTGCCGCCAGAAGCACTAAACCACTTAGCACAAGCAATAAATGGTAAGCAGCAATGGGGACGTTTTGATGTGGAACTTAGAGGTAGCCACCTCATGCTAAAAATGATTGCCTTTTTTATGAATTGGCGTTCACGTATTACTGGAATTGCCACAGGCGACCAAGTTATTTTCGTCAATAAACAGCTATTTGAATCCGTAGGGTATTATCCGGTCATACCCTTGATGGAGGATGTTGCTCTCTGTAAAAAGCTTAAAAAAATAAGTCCGCCTATTTGCCTGAAAACCAAGGCTATCAGCTCTGGTAGGCGATGGGAGAAATTCGGAGTATTTAAGACTATAGTGCTGATGTGGAGTTTGCGGTTGCGCTATTTTTTCGGAGCAGACCCGCAAGTTTTAGCACTTTTATACAGTAGGGGACGATTTTGGAAAACATGATTCGATTGTCTGCGGCACTGAGCATTTTTTGTATCATGGTGGGTTGGGAAGCCATTAAGCCGAGGCGTACTCAACAGATTGGACGTAAACAGCGCTGGCCTGTGAATTTGGGGCTTGCCCTTTTTAACATGATCTTGATGCGGTTTACTATTGGTGGCTTGGCTTACACAGCTGCGGTTATGGCGGCGGAACATGGGTACGGGGTATTGAATCTATGGCAGATACCAACTGGTTTGTCGATAATAGCGACCTTGTTGATGCTTGATTTCGCCATTTATGGCCAGCATATTGTTCTGCATCATTGTCCGTTGTTATGGCGACTGCATAAAATACACCATACCGATCTGGAATTTGATGCAACCACGGCAGTTCGTTTTCATCCGCTGGAAATCATATTCTCCATGTTCTATAAGGCCATCTGCATTGTGCTTATCGGCGGCAATCCTGCTGCTGTTATCGCGTTTGAAATTATCCTGAACGGTGCTGCAACGTTTAACCACAGTAATGCCAAGATTCCAGAGAAAGTGGATAAAATTCTCCGTTGGTTGATCGTAACACCGGACATGCACCGCGTTCACCATTCCACAGATCAGGTCGAGAGAGACAGCAACTACGGTTTTTCAGTGTCTTGGTGGGACAGGCTTTGCAGGACTTACACCGCAGAGTCCAAACACTCCCAAACTACCATGGCCATCGGTTTAAATGCTTACCGCAAACAGGATGATTTAGGCTTTATGCACCTACTGATTATTCCCTTTAAAACACAAATCAACCGCCAAGAGTAATGTACCAATATCCTGATGCAGTCATTATGGTATTTTGCAAAACGCCGTTACTGGGACAGGTAAAAACCCGATTGATTCCTCCATTAACTGATGAGGAAGCGACACAATTGCATTGCGAACTAACTGATAAAACATTGCAAACAGCCAAACAAAATCAGTTATGTGAAGTTTGCGTATGGTGTTCACCGTCTATCGACCATTCTTTTTTTACGGTATTGACTCAAAAGTATTCTGTTGATCGACACTTACAGCAGGGCGAAGATTTGGGTGAACGAATGCATCACGCTTTTTGTCAGGCATTAGCCCAGTATAGCAGTGCAATTATCATCGGTTGCGATTGCCCGTCCCTTACGAATGATGATCTTGAGCAGGCATTAAATCACTTAAAGCAAGGTAAATCCTGTGTCATAGCTCCAGCAGAAGACGGTGGTTATGTACTTATCGGTCTCAAGCGGCCTCAAGCAGTCTTATTCGATAATATGCCTTGGGGGACAGATGAAGTATTGGAATTAACCCGCGCTAGACTACAATCCTTTAACCTAGACTTTCACGAATTAAACACGCAATGGGATCTGGATACACCAGATGATCTAAAGCGGTACTCAACTTTTTCTTCTCAGTCAGCATGGCAACGCCCTTCTTTGCCATAAGACATTAGACTTCGTGCAGCACTTGGTTGGCTATCGGATATAATATTCCTTTCTAATACGATACCTAAAAAAGCCAGTTTATTTGTAAGCAACTCCGACCCATCACAAGGCAAGTTAATGAAAAAACTGTTGTTCCAATTTGACACAGATACTTACCCTTCCGTTTTCGATACGGTTGTCGCTTACGATGGCGGTGCAGACCATGTTATTGGACATGGTGGATTAACGCCGGAAAATGTCGCCGCATTGGTTGAAGGTGCTATTTTTACCCGCGCACCTAAAGAGAAGAAAAATACCGCCATTTTTGTCGGCGGCAGTGACATGGTAGCTGGGCAGGCTCTCTTTAAAGCTGTACAAAAACATTTTTTTGCTGGGTTTCAAGTCTCAGTTATGCTCGACAGCAATGGTTGCAATACCACGGCCGCCGCCGCTGTCGCTAAATTGGTGGGCAATCGTAATTTTGCCGGAAAAAAAGCGGTCGTATTGGCGGGTACCGGCCCCGTCGGTCAGCGTGCCGCGGCTATGTTAGCCAAAGAAGGCGCAACAGTCGTTATCACTTCCCGAAAAATGGAACAGGCTGTAAAAGCCTGTAATGCCATGAAAGTTCGCTTTGGTGTTGACCTTATTCCCATTGAGGCTGCTGATAATAACGCCAGGGGGAACGCAATTGCCGATGCAAATATCGTACTGGCTACTGGCGCGGCTGGAATAGAGTTGCTGGCTGAGGAGCAATGGCGCGACAATACTAATATTGAACTGATAGCCGATGCCAATGCCACACCACCCATTGGAATTGGCGGTACAGACATGATGGACAGAGGCATAGACCGACACGGCAAGATTATCTGGGGAGCCATCGGCTTCGGCACGTTGAAACTGGCTTTGCACCGGGCATGTATCGCTAAACTGTTTGAAGACAACAAGCAGGTTTTCGATGCCGAAAATATCTTCGCCTTAGCTAAGGAAATGGCGTAGTTTGCACTTACTGTGAATGTTTCCGCCCACCTATTTATCCCTGAGCTGAGAAAATCCGCATTCAACATTTTTCAGGCTGGCATTGCCGCTGCCGATCCTTATCAGGCAATCACTAGCTGCCTACTGGTAGAAGACGATCAGTTACAAATCCTGCTGAATGATATTGGTGAAAAACGAACAGGTACTTGGCCTAAAATCCACCTGCTCGCCTTTGGCAAAGCGGCTTGCCCCATGATTAAAGCAGCTATTGCCGCTATTCCACCCTATTATTTGTCAGGCCAAGAAATTGCCGTCACCAATTACGAAAATGTAAAAACTGTTCCTGGCGTAAATGTAATCGGTGCGGCCCATCCTTTACCGGATGAAGCGGGATTCAATGCCGCCAGATTGTGTGCTACGGTGGCTCAAGATGCAAAACAAGATGAACTGGTTTTAGTGTTAGTAAGCGGTGGCGGCTCTGCATTAATCCCCTATCCAGTCGATTCGGTAACATTACAGGAAAAAATCCTGACCACCGACTTATTACTGGCATCCGGTGCGACGATTAACCAGGTCAATTGTGTACGTAAACATCTATCCCAGTTAAAAGGTGGGGGGCTTGCCAGAATGGTTGCGCCTGCTGCTTTACATACACTGATATTGTCAGACGTAATCGGTGATGACTTATCGGCTATCGCTAGCGGCCCGACCGTCCCGGATGATACGACTTTTAGTGATGCCATTGATGTGCTGAAAACTAAGGACATCTGGAACAAAGTACCAGATAGCGTTCGCCATTATTTGGAAATTGGGCATCAAGGCAAAGTCAGGGAAACCCCAAAATCTGGCGAATCTTTTTTTGCGGCTAGCAATCACACATTAATCGGCAGTAACCGTATGAGTGTCAACGCCATCTTGCAAACAACCAGAGAGCAAGGTTTTGAAGCAATCTTATACAGTGATAATCTATGCGGAGAAGCAAGTGATGAAGCTGAAAATTTTGTGCAATTTGCAAAAGCTCAACTCAGCAAAGCAGGCAACCGCCCTATCGCATTATTAGCCGGCGGTGAAACCACAGTATCCCTTAAAGGCAAAGGCCGAGGTGGCCGCAATCAAGAAATGGCCCTCGCTTTTGCCATCCATGCCGAACAACAGAAACTCCCTGGAAACTGGGTATTCCTAAGCGGCGGTACTGATGGCCGCGATGGTCCAACAGATGCTGCGGGTGGGATAGTAGATTCGGGTACAATACAGCGAATGCTGAAAGTAGGCATAAATCCAAGCGCACTACTCGACAATAATGATTCCTATAGCGCATTGAAAACATCGGATGATTTGCTCATGACTGGCGCAACAGGCACGAATGTAGCTGATTTGCAGGTATTGCTTATCCAGCCGTAAGCCTTGGAAAAGAAAGCCCTCTCCAAAGGGAGAGGGTTGGGTGAGGGGAAATTATCAGAGCAAAAGCCTATAATTCCCCTCATCCCGTCCTTCCCCCTAGGGGAGAAGGAGCGAATCTTAAGCCAATAGTGCTTGGCTTAAACCCAAACAACACAACAATTATTTCAGGAGTAACAAATGTTTAACAAATCCATGACCATCGCTGGCTTCGATGACGAACTGTTCCATGCAATTGAAGAAGAAAAGCAGCGCCAAGAAGATCATATCGAGTTGATTGCGTCGGAAAACTATTCCAGCCCCAGAGTCCAAGAAGCGCAAGGCACTTGTTTGACCAACAAATACGCCGAAGGTTATCCCGGAAAACGTTATTACGGCGGCTGCGAATTTGTCGATAAAGCCGAACAACTGGCGATTGACCGCGCCAAAGCACTGTTCGGTGCGGATTATGCCAATGTGCAGCCGCATTCCGGCTCCCAGGCGAACATGGCTGTGTTCATGGCGTTAATCCAGCCAGGCGATACCATTTTGGGCTTAAGCTTGGCTCACGGTGGGCATTTAACTCACGGTGCCAAACCCAATTTTTCCGGCAAAATTTACAATGCCGTGCAGTATGGGCTTGATCCGGCAACTGGCTATATTGACTACGACCAGGTTGAAGCCTTGGCGCTGGAACATAAACCAAAAGTTCTGGTGGCCGGTTTCTCGGCGTATTCCAGGATTTGGGACTGGCAACGTTTTCGCGAAATCGCCGATAAAGTGGGCGCTTATCTATTTGTCGATATGGCGCACGTTGCCGGTTTAGTTGCAGCAGGTGTTTACCCTAACCCTGTGCCGATTGCCGATGTCGTGACCACCACCACGCATAAATCACTGCGCGGACCTCGCGGCGGTTTGATTCTGTGCAAAAGCAATCCAGAACTGGAAAAGAAGTTCGATTCCAATATTTTCCCCGGCATCCAGGGCGGGCCGTTGATGCATGTCATTGCAGCCAAAGCCGTTTCTTTTAAAGAAGCCATGCAGCCGGAATTTAAAGTTTATCAGGAACAAGTTATCAGAAACGCTCGCGCAATGGCGAAAGTATTCGTTGACCGCGGTTTTGACGTCGTTTCCGGCGGCACGGACAACCACCTTATGCTGGTCTCACTAATTCCTAAAGGCATTACCGGCAAAGCCGCTGATGCCGCCCTGAGCAAAGCGCACATCACTGTCAACAAAAACGCCGTCCCCAACGACCCGCAATCGCCATTCGTCACGAGCGGCATCCGCGTCGGTACGCCCGCGCCGACCACGCGTGGGTTCAAAGAGCCAGAAGTCATTGATGTCGCCAACTGGATGTGTGACGTAATGGAAAATATGGAAGATGAAAAGGTGATTGCAACGGTAAGGGAGAAAGTGACAGCGCTGTGTAAGCGGTTTCCGGTTTATGGCTAGCGATAGCCAAAGTTTCTTTATGAAATCATGAAAAGCTCAAAGATTGCGATTTTCATAGATGTTGAAAATCTTACCCAATGGGTAAAAGAAGATGGCTCAGAAAAGCTTTTATCCGAATTAAGTTCAACAGGACAAATTATTGTTCGTAGAGCTTATGGCAACTGGACTAACCAAAATCTATTTAATTTCCAGGGAAATTTGAATAGGTCTGGCTTTGAGCTTATTCATAACTATCATCCTATTAGCGGAAAAAACTCTTCCGACATACAGCTTACTATTGATGTAATGGAATATGCACTTCGATTAAGTGATGTAGATTGGTTTGTTCTTGCAACCGGAGATTCCGATTTTTCACCTTTATTCAGGCGCTTAAGAGAAATTGGTAAAGAGGTTATTGGTGTTGGGCCGCGGTCTGCGTTGAGTGAGAGCGTCAAAACGTCTTGCTCAAGATATATTTATACGGATATTACTCAGGAAACGATTAAATTAGCATTAGATGATGCTATTGATTTGGTTCAAAAAGCGCTTAAAACTTTCGATGAACCCGCCGCGTATTCATCATTAAAAAGTGTCATGATGAACATTGATAGCGCATTTGATGAAAAAGCATTAGGTTTTAAATCTTTTAGCGAATTTTTAAAGTCTACTGATTCAATTGAGTTGATTCGTTCTGATGATGCAAAGACTTGGTTAGCTACACCTAAATCATCAAATAACGATACTTCTGATTCGTTGAAAATAGATAAAGATGCGCAGCAAATAACATCTCAAGTTGAATCCTATCAAAAGTTATTGAAAGAAAAAAACTGGCCCTCTATTCCCAGTGATTACTTAACTAAAATATACAATGTCTTAATAACGCTACC
>NZ_JBEBKJ010000047.1:0-28459 GCF_040079455.1 Methyloglobulus sp.
AGTTTTAGCCAATATTCAGTCAATTATCATCGTATGATGCTGGATACGATGTGTATGGTAGAGCTTTGGCGAAGACATTTAAACCTATCTCCTTTTCCAGAAAATTGGCAATCTCGTATTGTTAGTGCGGTTTACTGGTTGTACGCTATGGTGGACTCCAACACGGGCGATGCCCCTAATCTTGGCGCAAACGACGGTGCCCATTTGCTAGCTTTGTCAGATGCCGATTATAGAGATTTTCGTCCGTCAGTGCAGTTATCTATGGTTCTATTTGTTGGTAAATTGGCTTATCAGGGTAATGGGGCATGGAATAATACCCTTGATTGGCTAGGTGTTAAATTGCCAGTGGAGTTAGCCATTCAAACCGATAATTACCTGTTTGATAATGGCGGTTACGCTGTTTTTCGTAAGAATAATGCAATGGCATTATTGCGTTTTCCTCGTTTCCGGTTTCGTCCAAGCCAGGCTGACGCGTTGCACGTCGATTTATGGGTTGCAGGCAAAAGTTTGCTTAGCGACGCTGGCACTTATAGCTATAATACCGAAAAGAAGTGGCTGGATTATTTTTCAGGTACGCTAGGTCATAATACGATACAGTTTGATGATAGAGACCAAATGCCAAGATTAAGCCGTTTTCTGTTCGGAGAATGGTTAAAATCAAGCTATGAGTTAACAAGACTTGCAGATGACACCCAATTATTCCGGGCAAGCTACCGCGATTACAAAAATGCAAGCCATACCCGCTCTATAAGATTGACCGATGATGGCTTAAGTGTGTACGACGAAATTGCTGGCCTTAAGGACAAAGCTATCTTGCGCTGGCGACTATGTCCAGGGCAATGGCAAATTAATGATCAATCGCTAACCCTTGGCAGTCATTCACTTAACATTACTGCTAGTGCGCCTATTATACGATTTGAAATTGTAGAGGGCTGGGAGTCACGTTATTATTTACAAAAGACCAGCGCCCCTGTTTTAGAAGTTGAGCTAAGCCAAGAAGGGAAAATAGTGACAGAGTTCAGGTTGCATTCATGAAAATATTGTATTTTCATCAACATTTCTCTACGCCTAAAGGATCTGCTGGAATCCGCTCTTATGCTATGGCGTGCAAATTAGTTGATCATGGCCATGAAGTCGTCATGGTCTGTGGAAGTTATGGCGGCGGACAAACGGGATTAACCGGCGAATTTGTCAATAATCGGCGCCAAGGTAATGTCGATGGCATTGAAATTATTGAATTAAATTTAGCATACTCCAACAAAGATGGGTTCATCAAGCGTGGATTTACTTTTATCAAGTTTGCTGCTCACAGTGTGATTATTGCTTTAACCAAAGATTATGATCTTGTATTTGCAACCACAACGCCATTAACCGCAGGTATTCCAGGAATTTTCGCTCATTGGTTAAAGGGCAAAAAATTTGTGTTTGAAGTGAGGGATTTGTGGCCGGAATTGCCTAAAGCGATGGGGGTGATAACGAATCCCGTAATCCTTGCGTTGATGTATTTCTTAGAATGGGCATCGTATCGGTCAGCCAATCGCCTAATTGGTTTGTCACCCGGAATTGTCGAGGGAATTACCGCTCGTGGAGTGCTTAACAAAAATATAGCAATGATTCCGAATGGTTGCGATATTACACTATTTAATAGTTTCGATCAGCCCTGGCGGCCAGAAGGTGTTAATCCTTCCGACCTCATGGCAATTTTTACCGGAACGCATGGGATAGCCAATGGCTTGGATGCGGTTTTAGATGTTGCGGCTGTACTTAAGAAACGAAACCGTAATGATATAAAATTGGTGTTGGTCGGAGAAGGCAAGCTTAAAGCCGAGCTTATAGTGCGGGCAAAAGAACTTGAATTAGAAAACGTTATATTTCATCCACCTGTTAATAAAGCAAATTTGGCAAATTTGATGGCTGCGGCCGATATAGGCATGCAAATACTGGCTAATATTCCTGCTTTTTATTTTGGAACTTCACCTAATAAGTTTTTTGATTATATTTCAGCAGGGCTACCGGTTTTAAATAATTATCCTGGCTGGTTAGCAGAGATGATAGTGGATAATAATTGCGGTTATGCGGTGCTTCCTGAAAACCCGGAGTTATTCGCGGATGCATTAGTTAATGCAGCTGATAATAAAGATGAGCTGAAAGTTATGGGCGTTAATGCTAAAGACTTAGCAGTAAAGAAGTTTGACCGGAATAAGCTTTCTGCCCAATTTGTTGACTGGTTAGAAGGAACGCAATGAAACGTATTTTTGATATTGCAATCGTTGTCCTATTTTTGCCGTTTTGGTTACCGATCCTATTGATTATTTCATTTCTGGTAAAAATAAAGCTGGGTTATCCCATATTCTTCCGGCAAACAAGACCTGGTTTGCAAGGAAAACTGTTTGAGATGGTCAAATTACGAACGATGACCGATGAGCGGGATGCGTTGGGTAATTTGTGTGCTGATGAAATACGGCTTACTCCATTCGGGAAATTTTTGCGTTCTACCAGTCTGGATGAATTGCCGGAACTCTGGAATGTGCTTAAAGGTGACATGAGTTTAGTGGGTCCAAGACCTCTGCTTGTGGAATATTTGCCTTTGTATACCGACGAGCAAGTGCGTCGTCATGAAGTTAAACCTGGGGTAACCGGTTGGGCGCAAATTAATGGCCGCAACGCCATTAGCTGGGAAGAAAAATTCAAACGCGATGTTTGGTATGTTGAGAACCAATCGGTAAGATTAGACATTAAGATTTTACTCTTGACGGTTAAAAAAGTTTTGATCCGGGATGGAATTAATACAGAAGGACATGTGACAATTGAACCATTTAAAGGCATTCATTGATAAGAAGGCTGGCAATCTTAGGGGCTAGCGGACACGGCAAAGTAGTTGCTGAAATTGCCGAGCTTTGCGGTTGGGATGAAATTCATTTTTTCGATGACAATTGGCCGGATGTGATTACTAATGGCCCGTGGAATGTGCTGGGGGACACAAACAGCTTAGCGAAAAATTCTGACGCTTATAACAGCGCAATAGTTGCCATCGGAAACAATTCCATTCGTTATGACAAATCGTTGTATTTAATTGCACAGGGGTTCAATTTAGCAACTCTGATTCATCCGCTCGCAATTGTAAGTGGCTATTCAGAGATCAGTGCAGGTTCTGTCGTTATGGCGGGGGCTGTAATTAATCCCTTTGCTAAGATTGGTATGGCTACTATCATCAATACTTCTGCTACGGTAGACCATGACTGCATGATCGAGTACGGCGTACATGTTAGCCCTGGAGTAAATATTGCTGGTGCCGTATTTGTAGGAGCGTTAACTTGGTTAGGTATAGGGGCAAATATAAAACAATGTGTGTCAATTGGTCGGCAGGTAGTGGTAGGGGCTGGATCAGTAGTTGTGAATGATATTTCTGATGGTTTAACTGTCGTTGGTGTTCCAGCGAAAGCCTTTTAATTTTAGTATCGATATATGTTAAATACGAATTTTTCTCCTTGGCCAAGCTATTCAACCGAAGAAGCTGATGCCGTCCATAAGGTTCTATTGTCCAACAAAGTAAATTACTGGACGGGTAATGAATCTCGCGAATTTGAAAAAGAATTTGCGGCCTTTACAGGCTGTGCTTACGCAGTTGCACTGGCAAATGGCACTGTAGCCTTAGATGTGGCATTCAAAGCGTTAGGAATCGGTGAAGGTGACGAAGTCGTTGTTACTTCGCGCACTTTTCTAGCGTCTGTCTCTTCAATCGTTAATTCAGGAGCTAGGCCAGTATTTGCGGATGTGGATGCGGATTCTCAAAATATCTCACCAACCACTATAAAAGAGGTCATTACACAACGGACGAAAGTCATCGTATGTGTGCATTTAGCGGGCTGGCCTTGCGACATGGATGGCATTATGGCTTTGGCTGCTGAATACAACCTGTTTGTGATAGAGGACTGTGCACAAGCACATGGTGCAAAATACAAAGGGAAGTCTGTTGGCTCAATAGGCCATATTGGTGCTTGGTCATTTTGTCAGGATAAGATTATGACGACAGGCGGTGAAGGCGGCATGGTAACCACTAATGATAAATTGTTGTGGTCAAAAATGTGGTCCTTCAAAGATCATGGCAAGTCATGGGCAGCGGTATACGAAACAGAACATCTGGCTGGATTTAGATGGCTACACGATAGTTTCGGGACTAATTGGCGAATGATTGAGATGCAAGCAGTTTTAGGGCGGATACAACTTAAGCGTATGAAGGAGTGGAATGCAAAACGCCAAGCTAACGCGTATAAGATTTGGGGTGCTGCGCGTGAGATTGCTACCCTTAGGGTGCCTAGTTTGCCCGATTATATTCAACATGCTGCTTATAAATGCTATGTGTTTGTGCGTTCGGAAGGACTTAAGGATGGTTGGAGCCGTGACCGCATTATGGATGAAATTATTGCAGATGATGTCCCGTGTTACTCAGGGTCTTGTTCGGAAGTTTATTTAGAAAAAGCATTTGAGAACACTGGATGGCGGCCTGAAAAACGCTTAGCTATAGCAAAAGAATTAGGGGAAACTAGCCTGATGTTTTTGGTCCATCCAACTTTGACTGAGTTCGAAATCCAGAAAACATGTGATGTTGTTGTTAAAGTAATGGCGAAAGCCTCAAAATAGATTGTCCGTCATGTACTAGCGATGTCGTTTGTTCAGTCTTGTTAAGGCAAGCTATCATGATAGTTTAGAAATTTAATGTTAAATTCAATTTGAATAGGTCTATGTCTATATGGGTTCACAATTAGCCCACTGGTTTATAAGCCTTTCCAGGCGCACAAAAGCGGCCATACTAATCAGTGCGGATATTTTTTTCGCGTTGTTGGCTTTTTGGGCTGCATTTTCCTTACGTTACGGTGAGCTTTATGTACCTAAAGGTAATATATGGTATCTGTTTGTTACTGCGCCTATTGTCGCCTTGCCCATTTTTTTAAAGCTGGGGCTGTACCGGGCAATCATCCGTTACATAGAAATTAGGGCGTTATGGACGATTATTCAAGCTTGCACCCTTTATGCACTTATTTTTGCATTTATCCTGTATCAATCCGGCGTTAAGGGCATTCCCCGGACAGTTTCACCTTTAAATTGGCTGAATATGATGGTGCTTGTTGCCAGCAGCCGGTTTTTTGTGCGCTGGTGGTTAGGTGAAACTTATATTAGTTTGAGCGGCGGCAGGCGTTTTGGAAGAAATAGCAAAAAAAATGTTGTTATTTATGGGGCTGGTAGCGCAGGTGTCCAATTGGCTGCTGCGTTATATCATGGTCGTGAATTTAAGCCGGTAGCTTTCATTGATGACGATACCGCGTTACATAGACAAAAGGTTAATGGCTTACGTATTTATCCGCTGAGTTCACTGTGTTATTTAATTGAGCGACACAAGTTGTCGGATGTGCTGTTGGCTATCCCATCTGCAACACGGTCAAGAAAGAGTGAGATCATCGGTTTATTGGAACCTTATGCGGTACATGTGATGTCTATGCCGGGATTATCCGAAATTGCGGAAGGTAAGGTTAAGGTTGATTCGCTACAGGAGATCGAAATTGGTGATCTTTTGGGTCGGGATTCAGTGCCTCCAGATACTTCACTGTTATCCGCTAATATCATCGGCAAGGTGGTAATGGTGACTGGGGCGGGTGGATCGATAGGCTCCGAGCTATGTCGCCAAATTATAGAACTACAGCCGAAGCTATTGGTTCTTTTTGAATTAAGCGAGTATTGTCTGTATGCGATTGAAAAAGAGTTACAACAGCTATCCACTAATGCAAACCCTGCACAAGAGATAGCAATAATTTCAGTGCTCGGTTCAGTGACGAACGCATCCCGAGTCGAAAGAGTGTGCAAAACATTTGCAGTGCAAACTATCTATCATGCCGCAGCCTACAAACATGTGCCGATGGTTGAGAAGAATCCAGGCGAGGCGGTCTGGAATAATATCTTTGGGACTTTAAATACCGCAAAAGCCGCCATTAGCTCAAACGTTGAAACATTTGTGTTAATTTCAACAGACAAGGCAGTAAGGCCCACCAATACTATGGGTGCTACCAAGCGTTTTGCTGAATTGATCCTGCAAGCGCTAAGCCAGGATGCTGATAATCATCACACTCGTTTCACCATGGTAAGGTTTGGTAATGTATTAGACTCATCCGGCTCTGTTGTGCCATTGTTTAGGGAACAGATAGCGCGGGGCGGCCCTGTGACGGTTACCGACGCTAGGGTTATCCGTTATTTTATGACGATACCAGAGGCGGCACAGTTGGTGATTCAGGCTGGGGGCATGGGCTTAGGTGGAGATGTTTTCGTTTTAGACATGGGCGATCCCATTCGAATTATTGATTTGGCAAAGCGCATGATTCATCTAAGCGGCCTGGAAGTAAAAGACAAAAGTCATCCAGGAGGAGAGATCGAAATCAGTCTTATTGGCCTACGACCAGGTGAGAAGCTCTATGAGGAATTGTTGATAGGGGACAATGTTTCCGAAACCGCGCATAAGCGCATCATGCGTGCTGAAGAGCAGATAATCTCTTGGGCGGAATTGGAAATATTGCTCGCGACATTGGAAAAAGCGACCCAGAATGAAGATTTTGAGCTGGTTAGATCGGTCTTAAAATATGCGGTTACAGGTTATGTGCCACAGTGTGATGTTGAAGACGTGCTATGGAAACACGCCATTAAGGAAAATATCGCGCGAAGCGAAAATGAAGACAAAAAAAACCTCCCGTTGTGCTGTCACAGCGGGAGGTGAAAAATCAAGCAGAGTTATGAGGGGGTTCTGCTTGTATTACAACACAGTTGAAGAAAGCTAACGCGTTTAGTTGGTACGCATAACCACGTTGCTGTAAATTGCAGCACCTGCAAATAGCACAGTTGAGAAGATGAATTGGCCGGAAATAAAACTCCAAATTCCCGTGATGAACAACAATCCTATCAAGATGTCTTTGTTTAAATTACTCATTAATTAAGTCCAAAAAAGTTAAAAACCAAGTTGTTCAGTATCGGGCTAGTTGATAAGCCCTTAGCTGATCGTATGGTGTACAGTATAGACAGATAATAATATAAGACAATACGCCTAATAATAAACGTATTGTTTCTTATTAATAAACAATAATAAAAGTCAAGTTTTTTGTTAACTCTGTCACAATTATTGTGCTGAAATCAACTTGAAACCTTTATTTCAGTTAGGATATTGGGCTTTGCTTGACTAAATGAAAGCAAATTATTTTGTGCAAGGAATAAAAAACCTTCCTAATCTTCGTCTTTTGCTATTGCAGTTTGAGGATTGCCGGTTTCAACATCACTTCTGGGGGTATACAGCCTGGAAAATAATAACCCTATTTCAAACAGCAGCCACATTGGGATAGCCAGCATTGTTTGGGAAATGGCATCAGGCGGGGTTAGGAACATGCCTACTATAAACGCACCCAAAAAGACGTAAGGACGCTGTGCAGCGAGCGTGGCAGGAGTGACTATTCCCGTCCATACCAAGACAATGGTGAGTATGGGTATCTCGAAACAGACACCGAATGCAAAAAACATGGTCAACGCAAAGTCCAGATATTTGGTGATGTCAGTCATAACGGCAACGCCGACAGGAGCTGTTGCAGTTAAAAAACCAAATACCAACGGGAAAACCACAAAGTACGCAAAAACCACACCCAGATAAAACAACAGGGTGCTGGCGATTATTAACGGCAGAATCAGACGGCGTTCATGCTTATACAAGCCTGGCGCGACAAATGCCCAAAATTGATACAGTATGATTGGTATTGAAATAAATATAGCGGCAATCAGTGAAAGCTTAAAGGGGGTTAAAAAAGGTGAAGCCACATCGATAGCAATCATAGTGCTATTCGCAGGCATGTGTTTCATCAAGGGATCAGCTACTAAGCTATAAATTTTATTGGTGTAGCCGAGGAAGGTAAGACCAAAAAATACGGCTAGTACACAAAAAACAATCCACAGTAAGCGATTGCGTAGCTCTATAAGATGGCTGATAAAAGTCTGCTCAGGTTGCTCGAGACCCTCTTCAGGATTAACTTCGCTCATCCTGATCTACGTTTTTTTGCGTTATATTGTTAATTTCTGGTTTCAGGCTGATTGATTCTTTCATAGAATGAAAATCACTGGAGGTATCATCAAGAATTTTCTGAAAATCCTTGATGCCAGTTTGGTTTTTAAGCGATTGGCGGAGCTCTTCCGCTTGAAACTCTTCGCTGATTTCTTGTTTGACGGAAGCTAGCATTCGTTTTGATTTGGCTACCCAAAACCCAGCCATCCGAGCGACCTTGGGCAATTTTTCCGGCCCTATGACCAACAGGGCCACCAGTGCGACCATGCAAATCTCAGAAAAGCCTACTTCAAACATCTTAGCTCTTATCTTCTTTTTTGGAGGTAACTTCGCCGTCTATGGGCTTATCGTCATCGCTTTTAGCGATGTCTTTATCTTCCTCTTCACGCAGGGAAGAACGAAAACTTTTGATTGCTCCACCCAAATCAGCACCTACATTTTTAAGGCGTTTAGTCCCAAAAATAACAATAATAATAGCCAACACGATCAACAATTTTGTAACACTGATGCCCATTGTAGCTCCTGCATAGTTAATCAAGAATGAACAATATATACTATTTACTTAGTCTTTACGCTGCGATTTTTCATCCAGGCCAGACAACCCAAAGCGCCGTTGCAGCTCACTCAATACATCATCAGGACCTAATCCTTGGTCAGCCAGTAAAATCATACAATGAAACCAAAGGTCGGCGGTTTCATAAATAATCTGTTGTTTATCGCCGCCTTTTCCGGCAATTATGGTTTCGGCTGCTTCTTCACCAATTTTTTTCAGGATGGTATCTAGACCTTTTGCGTACAGGCTGGCAACATAAGATTTGTCTGCTGATTCCAGTTTACGTTGTTCCAGCACTTGTGCCAGTTGTTGCAATACGTCACTCATGGACTTTGTAGATGTTCTTAGGGTCTTTAAGTACGGGCGAAACTGCTAGCCATTTGCCTTCTAATAATTGTCGGTAAAAACAACTTTCCCGCCCTGTATGACAAGCGATGCCGCCAATTTGTTCGACCAACAACACAATAACGTCTTCATCACAATCGAGATAAATACCGGCAATTTTTTGACGATGTCCTGATTCCTCACCTTTATGCCAGAGTTTATTGCGCGACCTGGACCAATACACGGCATAGCCTTCACTTACAGTCAAAGCTAAAGATTCCCGATTCATCCAAGCAAACATGAGGATTTTACCTGTTTCAGCATCTTGTGCGATAACGGGTACTAAACCTTCGTCTGTCCAGCTTATTTCATCCAGCCATTGGGTGCTGCTCATAAGCGAACCTCAATTCCGCGTTCAGCCATGCGTTCTTTGGCTTGCTGAATGGTGTATTCGGCAAAATGAAAGATACTGGCCGCTAACACCGCATCGGCCTTGCCTTCGATGATGCCATCCGCCAAATGATCCAGGTTGCCGACACCTCCAGATGCAATAACGGGTACGGAGACTGCTTCGCTAATGGCGCGGGTTAACGGCAAATCAAAACCGATACGCGTTCCATCCCTGTCCATGCTGGTCAACAGGATTTCACCTGCGCCGTATTGAACCATTTTTTTCGCCCATTCAACCGCATCAATACCTGTGCTCTTACGTCCGCCGTGGGTAAAAATTTCCCACCGACCTGCTTCACCCTGCTGACTTACTTTCTTGGCATCAATGGCGACGACAATGCACTGAGAGCCAAAACGTTCAGCCGCTTCGCGGACAAACTCTGGATTAAACACGGCAGCACTGTTAATGCCGACTTTATCGGCACCTGCATTCAACATTCGGCGAATATCTTCTAACGTACGAATACCACCACCCACCGTCAAGGGAATAAACACTTCACTGGCGACTTGCTCAACGACATGAACCATTGTTTCACGGTTATCGTGGGTTGCGGTAATATCGAGGAAGGTAATTTCATCCGCCCCTTCCCTATCATAACGTCTGGCGATTTCTACCGGATCGCCGGCATCGCGAATATCAACAAACTTTACGCCTTTGACGACGCGGCCATTGTCAACGTCCAAGCAAGGGATGATGCGTTTTGCGAGGCTCATCAGTCGAATGATGCAGCCAATTTGGCGGCTTCGGCAAAATCAAGCGTTCCTTCGTAAATAGCCCTGCCAGTGATTGCACCCATAATGCCGTCACCAGCAACTGCCCCCAAAGCTTTAATGTCTTCTAGTGAAGTAATACCGCCGGAAGCAATGACTGGGATACGTATAGCCCTAGCCAATTTTGCCGTGGCTTCTACGTTGACCCCCTGCATCATGCCATCCCTGGAAATATCAGTGTAGATAATGGCTTCAACGCCGTCTTCCTCGAAGTGCTGCGCCATGTCAATGACATCGTGGCGTGAAAGTTTTGACCAACCATCGATTGCCACTTTGCCATCTTTGGCATCGAGCCCGACGATGATGCGACGCGGATATTCTATCGCCATTTCTTTGACAAAATGCGGTGTGTTAACTGCTTTGGTGCCAATAATGACGTATTCGACTCCAGCATTCAGGTATGCCTGTATGGTTTCTTCGTCACGGATACCGCCGCCAATCTGCACGGGTACGTTGGGATACGCTTCCACAATGGCATGAATGACATCGGCATTGCGCGGTTTTCCGGCGAATGCGCCATCCAAATCGACCAAATGAATGCGTTTGGCACCTGCTGCTACCCAGCGACCAGCAACAGCGACCGGATCATCGGAAAAAACCGTGTCATCATCCATGCGACCCTGGCGTAAACGGACACACTTGCCTCCTTTAAGATCAATTGCGGGTATTAACAACATACAAGTAAGTCCTCAACAGCAAATAGTTTAGTCGAATAGTGGTTAATCAAAGCGTCCATCCCAACGCAAAAAATTTTTCAGCAACTGCAAACCCACCGCCTGGCTTTTTTCGGGGTGGAATTGTACGGCAAAAATGTTTTGTTGGGCGAGTGCGCAGGCAAAAGCAGCCGGATATTCAGCTGTTCCAGCAACTACAGAAGTGCTATCAGGTTTGGCATAGTAACTGTGGACAAAATAAAATCGACTGTCCTGCGCTATGTTTTTCCATAATGGATGGGGTACTTGATGTACTTGATTCCAGCCCATGTGCGGTATTTTCAGGATATTGCCGTTATAGTCTTTCAGGGATTCAGCAAAGCGGACGACATGCCCAGGAATAATGCCCAATGTTTGGGTGTGACCGCTCTCTTCGTTATCGGTCAACAGAGCTTGCATCCCTAAGCAAATTCCTAAAAATGGCTTGATCTTGGCAACTTCTGTAATGACTTTTGATAAGCCCGATTGGTTAAGTGCTTGCATACAATCACCTATCGCCCCGACACCAGGAAATACAACCCTATCGGCATTCTGGATAGCTTCTGCTGATGAAGTAACATGCACGTCGCATTCAGGCGAGGCATGTTGCAAAGCTTTTGCAATGGAATGGAGATTACCCATACCGTAATCAATAACAGCGACTGAAGACATTTTAGAAAAGAATCAGAAAGGGCTAGAAATCAGAGGCTACCTTTGGTTGACGGCATCATGCCTGCCATCCTGGGATCAAGTGCAGCAGCCATCCGTAAGGCACGCCCCATCGCCTTAAAAATGGTTTCAGCAACATGATGGGCGTTAGTTCCTTTCAGGTTGTCGATGTGCAAGGTAATACCCGCATGATTGACAAAGCCTTGAAAGAATTCACGAAATAAATCTACATCAAAACTGCCAATCGTGGAGCGTGGAAACTTAACGTCGTACACTAAGCCTGGGCGACCGGAAAAATCCACGACTACACGGGACAGGGCTTCATCTAACGGGATGTAGGCATGGCCATAACGAACAAGACCTTTTTTGTCGCCGACAGCTTTGGCGAAAGCTTGTCCCAAAGTGATACCAACATCTTCAACAGTATGATGAGCATCAATTTGCAAATCACCTTTGGCAACGACTTCAATATCAATTAAACCATGTCTGGCGATCTGGTCGAGCATATGTTCAAGGAAAGGAACGCCTGTATCAAACGAGGATTTCCCTGTTCCATCAAGGTTAATGTTGACGTTGATTTGCGTTTCGAGGGTATTACGCTCGATTTGTGCAGTACGCTGTTCCATTTTCTGGGATTTGGTGAGGGCTTAAAGTTTAATCACAGTGCTTATTGTAGTACAAGTAACAGGCTGTTATCTCGGTAAAATAAAAAATTTTATTTAAGATTCGGTACTAAAACTTCACGACTAATGCTTTAAAAATCACCGCCATCATACAAGTAATCTTAAGACTACAGCAAGATACGCCTTTACCTGCATTTTTTATGCGGCTTTACTGAGATAATCCAATCGTCGTCAAAAGTGAAGACGGATGAAGTATTTTCAACGGGATGCTACCAAGGATTGATCCCAAAGCTGACCAAGCAGACGATAACAGCCCCTTCGTGCAATGCGACGGGGCTTTTTTATGGCTTAAATAAAGCCTCCAGTTATAAAAACCACAACGAATTGGCTTGGTTTAACCTTTTGCTGCTCTTTTCCGTTCGTTTTCAGTCAATAATTTCTTGCGTAAACGTATCGATTTCGGCGTAACTTCTACCAGTTCGTCTTCTGCTATAAATTCTAGCGCCTGCTCCAATGTCATTTTTTGAATCCGCGCCAACACCAGACTTTCATCAGTACCCGATGCGCGGACGTTAGTTAATTGCTTAGGTTTACAGGGATTTACGCACAAATCATTGCTGCGGGAATGTAAGCCTACTAACATGCCTTCGTAAACCTCATCGGCATTGACCAATAACAATTCGCCGCGCTCTTGCAATGGATGCAATGAATACGTTACGGCTTTGCCTGCCACCATTGAAATCATCACGCCGCGTTGACGATTGCCTACTTCACCGGCTTTCATCGGACCGTAATGGTCGAATACATGGTAAAGCAAGCCCGACCCCGAGGTTGCCGTCATAAATTCGGTCTGGAAACCAATTAGCCCGCGTGAAGGCATCATGTATTCCAAGCGAATTCGACCTTTGCCGTCTGGCACCATATTGGTCAAGTCGCCTTTACGCTCACCCAGTTTTTCCATGATAGTACCTTGATGGATTTCTTCCACTTCAATAGTGACCATTTCAAAGGGCTCGCATTTTTTGCCGTCAATTTCTTTAATGATAACTTCTGGACGCGATACGCCCATTTCAAAGCCTTCGCGGCGCATGTTCTCGATCAGGACGGACAAATGCAATTCGCCACGGCCGGATACCTTGAATTTATCAGGGTCTCCCGTATCTTCAACTTTTAGGGCGACGTTATGTTGCAATTCTTTTTCGAGTCGGTCGCGGATTTGCCGAGTCGTAACATATTTACCTTCTTTACCGGCAAATGGTGAATTATTGACTTGAAACGTCATCGTCACCGTCGGTTCATCTACTGATAACGGCGGCATAACTTCAACCAAATCGGGATGACAGATGGTGTCGGAAATTTCCAGTTTTTCAATCCCAGCAAAGGCGATAATGTCACCAGCACGGGCTTCAGGGACTTCGATTCGTTCTAGGCCATGAAAGCCATAAATTTGTAACATGCGCCCTTTGCGTTCAACGCCCTCGCGATTAACAATAGTCAATTGTTGGTTGGGTTTAATGCTGCCGCGCTGGATACGCCCAATACCAATAACGCCGACATAAGTATTGTAATCCAGGCTGGAAACCTGCATTTGAAACGGGCCGTCCATATCAACCGCAGGTGGTTTTACTTTTGACACGATCGTTTCAAACAACGGCGTCATATCACCTCCGGTGATAGTGTGTTCCAAACCGGTATAGCCATTGATTGCCGAAGCAAATACGATAGGAAAATCCAGTTGTTCGTCGGTTGCACCCAAGCGGTCAAATAAATCAAAGGTTTGATCGACTACCCAATCAGGACGTGCGCCAGGACGGTCAATTTTATTGATAACGACGATGGGTTTTAAGCCTAAAGCAAAGGCTTTTTGGGTGACAAAACGGGTTTGCGGCATCGGGCCATCAACGGCGTCGACCAACAGCAAAACTGAATCCACCATCGACAAAACCCGTTCGACTTCGCCGCCAAAATCAGCATGGCCGGGGGTATCAACAATATTGATATGGTAACCGTTCCAATCCAGGGCGGTATTTTTTGCCAGAATGGTAATTCCGCGTTCTTTTTCAATATCGTTGGAATCCATCATGCGCTCGGTCACTTTGGTGTGGGCGGCAAACGTACCGGATTGTTGCAATAATTTATCAACCAGGGTCGTTTTACCGTGGTCAACATGGGCGATGATGGCGATATTTCTTAAATTTTGGATCACTTTAGCTGTGTACTCTAAGGGTTTAGTGGTTACCAGAAGTTGTTGAACCATCTGGCTTAAGTAGGTAAAAAGTAGAATGTTCAGGATGTCCGTTTTGGACTTTATTTCCTTGTTTGGCCTAGTTTACTATGAGCTATGAGGCTAACTTTGTTGCCAAGGCAAGCCGCAATACCGCCAGCCGCCTAAGTTACCGCGATGATTTTGTGAGTCTAATGGACCTTCAAAACCGTCAATGATATTGATAAGCCGCTTATAACCCGCATCTTCCAAGGCTTTTGCGGCACTTAACGAGCGTTGTCCACTACGGCATAAAAATAAGATTGGCGCATCAAGATTGGGTATCAATTTACTAACATCACTAACAAAATTGGGGTTAATTGCCCAGATTGGCGCTTCTTTCCACGCGACATGAACAGCACCAATCGGATGACCGACATAAGCGTGTTCCATCTGCGTGCGTACATCGACCAAAACGGCGGAGGCATTTTGCTGTAGTACTTCCCAGGCTTGTTGAGGTGTTAGGTTTTCTATCATTTGGGTTATAGAAGCACTGCGCGATGAGTTTTATTAGTTATATTAGCTAATGTTAACTGCCTATTATCGCATTACTTCATTTTTGGTCAAGAAATCAACGAATTACTTTACAAATAAATCACCTAATTACAAGTATTATTGATTGCAGACGTTGATTTGATAGCTTATTGGGCAATGATTACGACTTATTATCGCGCGTTAATGTTTGGTTAGGTTCGCATTGATAAGGCCAACTTACCGCAGGTAAGTTGGCCCTCCCCTGCTTGCTACCACTGCTTTAAGCGTTTGGCAAGGTGTCTTCGTAAAGCTCTTTTAATAAACACCTCACTTCAATGGTGTTTATTTCAATCATTTCATCCGCTTTAGCATAACTATGCAGTAGCCAGTCGTCATTTTGGGCGCGGGTAAAGCTATCGACGCGCTGGACTTGGGTGTCTATCAACCAATAAGCTTGTAAACTGTCCAGTTGCCGGTAAGCGTTGAATTTATTGCCGCGATCAAAGGCTTCCGTGGAAGGTGACAACACTTCGGCTATAAACAAAGGATGCTGCTTGTATAAAGTATTAGCCTGGTCTTTGGGGTTGCAGGTGACCATAACATCAGGGTAAAAATAGGCATCGGCTTTTTCGACCTGGACTTTCATATCTGAGATATAGGTGCGGCAGGGTGAGTTTTTTAGGTGTTGTTTAAGTAAAACGAACAGATTGCCAGCAATGGTGACGTGATTATCAGTTGCACCCGCCATCGCCCACACTGCCCCATTTTGGTATTCGTGCTTAAAATCAGCCGTTTCTTCCCCTTTGAGGTATTCTTCGGCGGTCAGGATAATTTTTTCAGCAAGTGACATGTTTCTAGTGGCCCGTAAGGATTGTCTGTAATTTGATTGTACCTTGACTGTTTTATATTTTACAATTCGGTCGGAATAATAAAGTTGCTGGATTGTCTATGCCTTAGGGTATAAGTAGTCCGACTATTAATAATAAATAACATGGTGGAGCGTATGACAAAGTTTAATTTTCTGCTGACGGCAGTCGCCTTAGCAAGTTCAGTTTCTGTAGCTACTGCGTGGGATGTGCTGCCCTCAGAAGCACCTGCACCCGCTGATAACCCGACGACTCCAGCCAAAGTTGAGTTGGGTAGAATGTTGTATCACGACCCACGCTTGTCTTCCACGGGTACGGTATCGTGTGCATCTTGCCATAACGTCATGCTAGGAGGCGAGGATAATCGCCCTAACTCTATGGGTGTAAACGGGCACACTGGTGGGCGTAGTGCGCCAACGGTATGGAATTCGGCGTTTAATACCGTGCAATTCTGGGATGGCAGGGCAGAAAGTCTGGAAGCCCAAGCGGCAGGCCCAGTAACTAATCCTATCGAAATGGGTATGAAAAGCTGGGATGATGTGGTTACCCGTTTGAATTCCATTGAAGGCTATCAAAAAGCCTTTGCCGACGCGTTTGGCGGCAATGCTATCTCTAAGGATACCGCAACGAAGGCAATAGCCGCTTATGAAAGGACGTTGATTACGCCAAACAGCCCGTATGATAAGTATACCAGCGGCGAAAAATCAGCGATGACAGATCAGCAAGTGCGCGGCATGAATAAGGTGGCGGAACTGGGTTGCGTTAGTTGCCATAGCGGCCCTGCCTTTAACGGACCTGGCATGTTCCAAAAAATCCCTATGCACAGCAATGGCATGTACCAAGCCAAATATCACTTCAATAAAGATTTAGGTTTGGCGGAAGTGACCAAAAAGCCAGAAGATGAACATAGGTTTAAAGTACCTACCTTGCGAAACATTGCCCTCACCGCGCCTTACTTCCATAATGGTGCAGTAAAAACGCTGGATGAAGCGGTTAGAGTAATGGCTAAACTGCAATTGGACAAGGAATTATCGAAAGAAGAAATTGCGGATATTGTGGCGTTTTTGAATGCCTTGACGGGTGAATTCCCTGAACAAAAAATGCCGAATTTGCCAGCTACGGCGGGCAGTACCTTTAACTAAGTCGAAACTCAGTGCGGCAATGGTTTCATGCCAGTTGCCGCACTTTCACCATCGGATGGGTGCGTACCCTACCTTAAATTCTCACTATTACTTCTTATAGATACGTGTCGCTGCTATCAGCGCATCTATTTCCTTGGATACCTTCTCATAATCCGCACTGTTAATTGTCCCGTAACGTTTTTTAAAGGTAGCCTCGTCCATGTGTTCGGGTAGAGTCCTGGGATCTGGCATAAAATCGGTGTAGTCTTTTACGGTTGACATAGCTCGTTGCATTTTCCTGGCAGAATTCGGGTTAGCCGTCGCCAGATCGCCAAAACGTGTTCCGGCTTTATCTGCGGTCAGGTCAACAAAGCTAAAACCGCTGCCACTTTGGGCATCTTGTAATTCTTTTTCTTCGCCAAATACTTGGGCAACTTGGCTGTTAACCGATGCGGTAATGGCGGCTGCACCGATGAAATGTTGTGCCAAATCAATGCGTTTGTATAAATATGCCGGATAGTAAGGAGAAGGTGGTTTCACACCTGATTCATTAGTGTTGACGTAATCATTAATGGTATTGATGACGACCCGATTTTCCTCAATCGCAGTCTCCAAGCTTGAACGCTGAAATGCTAAGGCAAACAGGGGCTGTAATAAATCGGCCAATGACAAGCGCCAATTAGGGTCATGCGCCCTTACGATGGCTGCTATTTTTCCTTGATAAATATTGCCATGCTCCTTATTGCTGCTGTCGTGGGTAAGTAAATCCCGTGCAGTTTTTAGCGTGGTACGGCTCGGGTGGTAAGTTAGAGTGATTTTATCGTCGTCAATCGTCACCGCTTTAATGGGATCGGTTGCCAGCAGGAAATACTGGTTCAAGCTTGTGTGTTTGATAGCTGTTTCAATTACCCAAGCTGCCACTTTGGAAGGCAACAGTAGCTTTCCTGCCTTAAACTTAGTTAAGGTCGGCAGGGGATTACCATCTTCATGCCCTAATCGGAAGCTGATGTTCACGTATTTACCAACAACATTTTCAGGTAAAGTGGCAGTCACCGCAAACCGAATTTTGTGATCTTTCAATGCAATCAATGCTTTGCCTTTGCTAAAACGGTTTAACAGGTAATTGCCGGCCAGATTCAGGTCTGCCAAGGTGAGTTCTATCGTACTTATTTCATCCGGCCTGGTTTTAGAACCTTCACGCAGGATTTTTTTGGCACTGGTTACGTCCATTTGGGTCATTGCCCAGTCAAGTTTTAGCTCCGGTTGGTCGCTTATGCCAAAAAATACCAGCATCGCAATCATTAGGATGAATGCAATCAGGCCATAAAAGGGAAGAAGTAATAAGGTTTTCATCGACCCTTCAAGAAAACTCCAGCTTGAATCCGGCAGGTTTAAGATAATCGGCTTCTTGGATTAAATCGGCATGGGTAAGTGGGGAGTCCAGCAGCCACAGGCTCGGGAAACGCAGTTCAATTCGAGATTTAGCAATGGCTATCCTGAAGTCGGGCAGATCGTATTCCTGCCGGTTGCGGCGCAGCACAACTGCCAAACGCAGAATAATGGTCATAAACGGGGCGAGCGTATTCCAGGGCGTGGGGAGTTCTTGAAACTGGGATTGTGAAAATTTGCGCTTATGATAACGGACGATGGTTGCCAACAGCAGTTGATCCTGGGTGGTAAAACCAGCCAAATCGCCATGTTCAATGATGTAAGCACTGTGCTTATGGTATTGGTTATGGGCAATATCGTGGCCGATTTCGTGCAATTCCCCCGCCCAATCCAAAAACTGCGCGGCATCTTTGTTGCTGGACAAGCAGCAATCACCGCTTAATTGGCTAAGCATATAGTTGATGGTTTGTTTAATCCGGTCAGTATGTTGCTTATCGGTATGATAACGCTCCGCCAATATTTTCACGGTGGCAGAGCGGATGTCATGGTCGTAAATACGCCCCAACAAATCTTGGATCAGTCCTTCACGTAACGCGCCATCAGAAATACTCATTTGTTCGATATCCAAGTTTTTAAAAGTAGCATAAGCAATGGCGACGCCGCCCGGAAATACCGACAAGCGTTCCGCGTCCAGATCCGGCAAATTCAGTTCGCTTACGTGGACGCACTGTTTTATATGTGAAACCAGATGCTCAAGACCTTTCATAGTAATGCCGTTATTGCTCCAGCCCTTAGCTTGCAACACTTTAGCTATCGAACGAAATGAACCTGATGAACCGATGGCCTGATCCCACTGCTTACGGTGAAATTTTTTCTGGAAAGGCTCCAGCTTTTGTTCGGCAAACAAAATGGCTTTATTGAACGCATTTTTTGATAAGCGCCCGTGAGCAAAATAATGGCTGCTCATGGAAACGCAGCCCATTGCAAGGCTTTCTTTTTTTTTGGCGACATCTTCCTTACCGATAATATATTCCGTACTGCCGCCGCCGATATCAACGACCAACCTAAGATCCCCCGTACTGCCGACACTGTGTGCAACGCCTTGGTAGATCAGCCGGGCTTCTTCGATACCAGAAATGATATGGATTGGATGGTTCAAAGCTTTCTCGGCTTTTTCCAGAAATTGCTGGGCATTCTTGGCCTTTCGCAAAGTATTGGTACCGACTGCCCGTACGCTATCGTGCGGAAAATCCTGGATGCGTTGCCCGAAGCGCTCCAAGCAAGCCAATGCCCGTTTTTGCGTACTTTGATCCAAAACGTTTTTATTATCGAGACCCGCACCCAGCCTGACCATTTCTCGGAGGCGATCTACCGTTTGCAATTTGCCATCGGTCAAGCTACATACAATCATGTGAAAGCTGTTTGAACCGAGATCCACGGCAGCAACGTAACGGGGTGGTTTCTTAGTCATGGAAATTCTGTTTTAGCGGTGGATGAATGTCTAGGTCAGAGTTGGGTAGTGGGTAAAACCGTAACTCGTTGTTTAATTGGTCGAAATGGCAAACCTAGGTTTGCACTCCAAATAAACAAGTCCATCAAAAAATACAGTCTAAAACCCACTGCCCACAATGTATTAGGGTATTTTAGAAGTTTCTGCGGGCTGTATCTGATAAAATACCGCGCTGTTATCATCAACAACAATCCAGTTTTATATGGCTTTCCCGCTTAATTTAACTGATTTGAACAGCCACGTTAAGCATTAGTTTCAGTATGAAGGCATTATCTATCAGCAATCTTAAGAAAACCTATAAAAATGGTTTTGTCGCCTTAAAAGGTATCGACTTAGAAGTTGAGTCCGGCGATTTTTTTGCGTTGTTAGGTCCAAATGGTGCCGGTAAGTCCACTGCAATCGGCATTATCAGCTCTTTGGTGACAGCAAGCAGTGGCTCGGTAAGCATCTTTGGGCATGATTTAGTCAAGGAACGCGAGCAAGCCAAAAGTTGCATCGGCCTGGTACCACAGGAAGTCAATTTTAACCAATTTGACACCGTTCAAGGCATCGTTTTGAACCAAGCCGGTTACTACGGAATGCCGCGCAAACTCGCGCTACAACGGACAGAGCTGTGCCTGAAACAAATGGATTTATGGGATAAGCGCAATACCATTTCCCGGCGCTTATCCGGTGGAATGAAACGTCGCGTGATGATCGCACGGGCAATGGTGCATGCACCTAAGCTGTTAATATTAGACGAACCGACCGCAGGGGTGGACATTGAAATCCGCCGCTCCATGTGGAAGCTGATGAAAGAAGTCAACCAACAAGGCACGACCATTATCTTGACCACCCATTATTTGGAAGAAGCCGAAAGCTTGTGCCGCAATATTGCTATTATTGACCAAGGTAAAATTGTTGAAAATACCGATATGGCAAGCCTGTTGGCGCGGTTGAATGTCGATCATTTTGTGCTGGATTTGGCCGAGCCGCTTACCGTTGTACCCGTACTGGAAGGTTGCCATGTAGAACGTACCAGTGACAAAGTGTTGGATGTCTCCGTACCCAAAGCGGTCGGGCTTAACCAGCTATTTAGCCAGTTAAGCGCGAAAAACATCAAAGTCCTCAGCCTAAAAAACAAAAGCAACCGCCTTGAGCAATTATTTATGGATTTGATCGACTCCAAGTCATCACAAAATAACCCAACCCCCCAAACAATCCCCTCTCCCCCAGGGAGAGGGCAAGGGTGAGGGTAATAACATGAACTACAGCATCGCCCTAAAAACCATCATAAAAAAAGAAGTCTACCGCTTCTTGCGGATATGGCCGCAAACCCTGTTGCCTCCAGCGATTACCACGGCCTTGTATTTCCTCATTTTCGGTAAACTCATTGGTAACCGCATTGGCACGATTAGCGGCGCAAGCTATATGGATTATATCGTCCCTGGCATCATCCTGATGTCGGTCATCAGCCATTCCTACTCGAATGTGGTGTCGTCGTTTTACTCCACCAAATTCCAGCGCAACATCGAAGAATTGCTGGTCGCGCCTGTACCCAATTGGGTCATCTTGACCGGTTACATCAGCGGCGGCATCTTCAGGGGCTTGCTAGTAGGTATCGTCGTCGCGCTCATCTCCATGCTATTTGCCGACATTGTGGTGTTGCACCCAGGACTTACCATTAGCGTCGCCATCCTGACCGCCACCTTATTCTCCCTGGCAGGCTTCATCAACGCGATTCTTGCCGAAAGTTTTGACGACATTTCCATCATCCCCAATTTTGTCTTAACGCCATTAAGCTATCTGGGCGGCGTGTTTTATTCCGTCGATATGCTGACTGGAATTTGGCAAACCCTCATCATGGGCAATCCCATTATGTATATGATTAACGCCTTCCGTTACGGTATAATCGGCGTAACCGATGTGGACATCCAGCTTGCGCTGATGATGATTGCAGGGTTTATTGTGGTGTTGGCACTGTTTTGTTTGTTTTTATTACACAAGGGGATTGGGATTAAGAATTAGGTGGATCTCTACCCCTCTCTCCCTTGGCGGATAGTTAAACGCAGTGGAATCGAGGGCAAAAGAAAACTCAGATCTCTCGATTCCGTTACACTTCATCGAGCCTACTCGCCACACAAGCACTTACTCCTTCGCAATTGAGGGAAAAAAATATTTTTAAATGTTCCACGGATTTAACAGTTCAACCGCACTTTCGGCCATATCAGCAATATTTCTGGTTACCACAATGCAGTTATGCACGAGTCCAGAAACAGCAATAAGCCCATCAATGACAGGCATAGATTTACCAGCTAGCTCAGCTTGACCTTGAATAGCACCCCACCTAGCTGAAACCTCCAAATCGATAGGAATTATCCTGTTCTGAAATCGCTGCTTTAAATCTTGCTCCACCCATAGCTGTAGCTTTCTTTTTCTTGTCGAATCCAGAGCTTTTTCAATGCCTTTTCGAACGCGTGACGGGGTATGTACCCTGTTACTCACGTTTTGCTGATGGATGGATTTTGTACCACGTCGAAACCCCTACAAACGGGGCAACATGCCCCGTCCGGCGTGAGTAATCAATCCATAGGGTGCAATAGGCGTTAGTCGTATGCACCGCATGTGTGCCACTATCATCCGGCGCAATACGCTACGCTATTGCGCCCTATAAGCTGGGGGTAAATTGCCACCACCTTATATGAGAGCATTGGGAAGTAAGTTAAAAAACTTGCTGAATGGTATTGTTTTGGATCTTGATAATAAACAAATATACGAAGGCATTAATATTGAGATGCCTGGTATTAATTGTAAGCGTTAAGGTATTAAAGAAGAAGACAAAGCGGTTGCTATTCATGAGTTCGGGCATGTTATCGGTATATCGCATGAGCATAACAGAATCGACCAACCACTATCGTATGAGACAAGGATATGTGCGCATAACGATCCTTCTCCTGTACAAGGTCAGTTGACTATGGGTAATTTACGCATTGGTAGTACCATGCAACTTCGATTATGGATTATTGCAACGTTAATCGAGCTAAAAAGCCAGTTTTAAGCGCGCTTGATACAGCGGCTGTTCGAGCTTTTTATGCCAATATGGAGACTGTAAATACTGACCTTGGTTATCCCATCATTCGTATTCCTTTGGTGATTGTGAATGGTGTGGCAAAATCCATTACCATGTACGATCAGAACAAGGATGGTTATTATACTTATGCGAGCTTATCAACAACCAATAGGTCTAGTGTTCCGCCAAAGTTAGTCAATGGAGTTTTAGCCATTCCTTATCTTAAGGTTACCAGTTTTGGTAAGATCACTGGAATACAAAAACGGACAATGAAGCTGGTAAGTGCCAGTCTGGTTGCCAATACCAGCATTACCAACCTTTACACAACATTCAGATAATAACTGATGTTACGCAGGCTATCAGAGGAATCAACGGCTGTAGCGAATTGAAAAATTTGTAACTCATTGATTCTTGGTTGTAGGTGCGTAACATGAGATAATGAAAAACTTTTTGCAAGTTAAAATAAAATCTTTCATGTGGTAAGTCGAAAAGGAATCGAGGAGTGGTTCAACATCCTCGGTTCTTTTTTGATCTAGCAGAGTTGATGGCTTAATAAGGTTGGGTTTTATGGATGCAATTGTTTTAGGGAATTTTCTTGCTTTAGCTTATGTCTTTATTATTTTCGCCCTCGCCGTGATTCCGACGTTTTATCGATACGTAAACAAACGATTCTTAAATGAAGAGGTTTATTTTTGGCACGGTTACTTCTGGTGGTTTATCGCTTTTTTCCCCATCTTGCTGATGCTAATACGTTTAGTTACTGGCTTAGATGTGCATATGCCCCATGAAAATGGTCTTGATTATAATAACGAGGTTTCATATGCACGAGAGGCATTTTGGCAATTTACCGCGATATAGGTATTGTTTGTATCGACAGCCAGCTTAGGCCCAGCGATTTACCAAAATCGGTCAGAAATCGGCATGGATGGCATATTGCTATTTATGGCGGATTGTTGTGGGCTGGTTTATTTATGGCTGCATTTCACCCAACCCAATATTAGCGCAAGTACTTTATTTGCTGCTGCGGCAGCGTTTACTGTCGCCGTATTTATTGTCACCATCGCCGTGAGTTCAATTGCTCAGGTAAAGCGAATCGCCAAGACGATGCTTTTTATCTTTTCAATTTTGTTAACCTTGGCTGTTCCCTTGATGCTTATCAAGGGACTTTATGGGCTGTTAAAGTATGGCACCTTATTTTAAACGTGCACACACCCTGACTTACATACCAGACACATTTTATGAATATTGATACCGAAAGTGTTATTTTAGCTGCACTTATTTTTATTGCCGCACTGCTTTATTCATCTGTTGGTCATGCGGGTGCATCCGGCTATCTGGCGGCGATGGCGTTAATGGGGATGTCGCCTGCCGTCATGAAGCCGACAGCGTTATCTTTAAATATTTTGGTTGCTATTATCGCCACATTTAAGTTTTATCGGGTAGACGCGTTTTCTTGGCGGTTGTTTTTGCCGCTTGCGCTCGCTGCTGTTCCATGTGCTTATGTCGGCGGGTTACTCACCTTGCCAACCCATATTTATAAGCCGGTAATCGGAATTATTTTACTTTATGCGGCATGGTATTCATTTCGCACGGCAGCCAAATCGTCCCAGTATCCCGTTCGTTCGGTATCTTTTCCCCCATTGTTATTTACTGGCGCTGTACTGGGTTTTTTATCGGGACTTACCGGTGTAGGAGGTGGCATATTTTTAAGTCCTTTGCTGTTGTTTTTCCGATGGGCTGAAATAAAAACGATTTCCGGCGTTGCTGCGGCATTTATTCTGGTCAATTCGATTGCGGGACTCTTTGGTGTTTTATCCAAATCTCCAGCTTTACCAAGTGCTTTGCCAATTTGGGCAATAGTTGTGGTCATCGGTGGATTCATCGGTGCAGAATACGGCAGCAAGCGTTTTGGAAACCCGACCATTCAAAAGTTGTTAGCGCTTGTGTTGGTAATCGCTGGGGCAAAAATGATTGCTACAGCATAGCATGAGGATTAAATTCTTCTACGCGTGATGGTATCTGCCGATGTCCCCTGCCCCCATCCACTGCTCAAGCTTTTTTTCCCACTAAAACCCCATGCTATTTCAAAAAAATTATTTAATATCGAATTCTTATGAAAATAAAAAAGGAAGCTATCAGCGTTTTTTATCAGGAAGATTTGTCACCAACAAGCCATTAATCAGTTCAAGATCAGCTTGAACAAGATCACTTGTAGTTTGCTTAAGTTTGATGGTGTTAATCAGGTAATCATAACGAGCGCGGGACAGATCGCGTTTGGCGCGGTAAACGTTACGTTGCTCGCCGAGTACATCAACCATCGTACGTATGCCAACTTCGAAGCCGGCTTCGGAGGCTTCCAGGGCGCTGGCTGCTGAAGTGACGGTGGCTTTGAGAGCTTCTATGCGACTGATGTTGGTCAAGATACTGCGATAGGTGTTGTTAACTTGCCGTTTTACCGAGCGTTTTACTGAGTTTAAGTTTTCTTTGGAGGCTTCGTATTCATAGCTGGCTTGTCGAGTCCTGGAATTGACCGCGCCGCCTTCAAATAAGGGGACATTCAATTGCACACCAATGCTTTGGGAGTCACCTCTTGGGCCAAACGAAGAGCCATTTTCAGTT
Source organism: Methyloglobulus sp. (assembly GCF_040079455.1). Lineage (GTDB taxonomy): Bacteria > Pseudomonadota > Gammaproteobacteria > Methylococcales > Methylomonadaceae > Methyloglobulus. The sequence goes on from NZ_JBEBKJ010000047.1 coordinate 25,457, forward strand.
ACGCCATACGCGCCGACTAAGTCCAGCTTGGGCAAATGACCGCTTCGTTGTATGTCGATAGCCTTGTGTGCTACCTCCATCTCATTAAAGGCAGCAATAATGCTTAGGTTATTGGTTTCTGCGGTTTCATCCCATTTTGATAGATTGTCAGGTTCGGGTTTTTTTAGGGGCAGGGTTTCACCTAGAGAACTTACCAGTGCTTCGCTGTCGCCAATAATTTCCCTCAGCGCTTCTTTTTGGTTGTCAATGTTGTTGGCGGCTTCCAATTCATTAGCGGTGGTTTGATCAAAGGCAGCTTGGACTTCGTAGACATCGGTGATGGGGATAATGCCGACTTCAAATCGTGCCTTAGCTTGTTCAAGTTGCTTAGCGATTGCTTCTTTCTCTGACACTGTAAATTGCAGGTTATCTTGGGCGGACAGTACATTAAAATACGCTTCGGTCGTCCGCACCATCAGCTTTTGTAATTCAGCTTCATAAGCGGCCGTAGCCTGAGCGATTTTGTTATCGGATTGGCTGAGTTGTATCCAGTGATCCCAATGGAATAAGGGCTGGGTTAGATTAACGCTAAAATTATTATTCCAATATTCTTGGTTGGCAGGAAATAAATTGTTTAGGCTTACTATTTTATTATGTCGCCATTCTCTACCTGAATCCGCTGTGGCGGCCAGCGTAGGAAAAAACCGAGCAAGTCCCTGTATCCGGCTTTCCCCAGCAGCCGATTGCTTGGCCTCTGCTTGCCGGATAAGCGGATCATTTTGTAAGGCGCGCTCGTAAATAGCCATTAAATTCTCTGCCCGTAACGGACAAGAGGTATTTATCAACATCACAATAAGTAGTTTAGTTAGTTTTCGTTTCACAGAATGTTTGCTCATGATTTATTCGTTTGCCAACCGTTGCATTACTCATTTTTACGAGTAAGTGATAGTATTTTGCAGGTTTTTTCTTACGGCTTTCACTATAACGCATGAAACTTTTATTTAAAATTTTCTTTTTATCATTCTTAACACTTTTCTTGAGTGCTTGTTCCAGCATGGGCAAGGGTATGGTTGAGGCTTTTTTTGAACAGCAGGATGCCGTAGATACCCGAGTTTGTGAAATTTGGGGGAAAGCCTTCGATGGACTTGCGCCGTTTTTGGACAATAGACATGGCAAGTTGAAGGTCTTAATGGTGCATGGCGTGGGCGATCATCTGCCCGGACATTCTACGCAATTTGTCGAAAAGTTGGCGGCGGAACTGGATCTGCCGGTTATGTCCGCACGAAAGAAAAACATCGCCTTAACCAGCATCTATGACAAAAGCAAAAATCTGGGTAATTTAAGTATCGTCAGATTGCTGAGTAAAGACAGAAGCAAAGAGCTGATGTTCTACGAATTAACTTGGTCTGCTATTACCGCCAAGCAAAAAGAGGCGCTTGCTTATGATAACTCAGGTGAATATTCCTTTCGCCGGGCGGAAATTAATAACCTGATGAAACAGTTTTCTAATAGCACTGGCCCAGATCCGATCATTTATTTGGGGCAGAGTCGGGAGGATATTCTGGTCTCATTTGAGCAGGCCTTTTGTTGGATGATTAAGAGCGAGTGGCAAAATCTTCCCGACGGACTCTCTGAGGCTTGTGCGTTTAATGATGACGGATTGGCTAAAAATTTGGCTGTCGATCAATACGCATTTGTATCGCACAGCCTTGGCAGTCGCATCACCATAGACGGACTACAACGCATAGCGGCTCGGATTGACAGGCGTGATGTCGATTTTAAAGAAGCGTTAAAGCATAAAAAAATTCCCGTATACATGATGTCCAATCAGTTGCCGATGTTGCAGTTAGGGGAAAAATTGCCTGTAGTAAGTAATCAAAAACCTTCTTACTGCTTACCAGGAGGCGATAAGTACGAAAAGCGGGTGCTGGCAAGTACCCCGATCATTGCATTTAGCGACCCAAACGATCTTTTAAGTTACGCTATCCCGCAAGGATTTGTGGAGAAATATTTGGATTCAAGGTTGTGCACTGACGTGACTAACATTAATATCAACGTCGCAAAAATCATCAATGCTTTCAATTTTGGTAAGGTAGCCAATCCCTTGGATGCCCATATTGGTTATGCCACGGATGATCGAGTATTGGCTTTGATTGCTAAAGGTATTGGCAATATCAGGGCATCCAAAATGGTTAATGAGCGCTGTCGTTGGGTGGAAACAATTGATTGAATTGCCAAGGGCTATACCTTACATGGCAATATTAAATCAACGCCCCAAAACTTTGGTCAAAAAATCGTTTTCTGCGGTTAACTGGCCAATTTTGGCATGATGGCTTTCGGCAGTTTTAGCCTTATTTTCGGAATTATCATAGTCATTGTCAAATACCCGGTTTAAATTGTTAAGTAACTGTTGCTTCCATAAGCTAATCTGAGTGGGATGAACGGCAAATTGCATGGCTAATTCTGCAATCGTTTTATCGTCCTTCATTGCAGCCAATGCAACCTTCGCCTTAAAGTCAGCCGAATAACCTCTTCTCTCTTCTTTAAAATCAGCATGATGAGTTCTTCTATCTTTTTTAAAGTCGACATGACGAACCCTTCTCTCTTCGTTCACATCGACATGATTAATTCTTCTCTCAATGTGCATGTGTAATACTCCTAAATAATTCCTGTAAGTAAGCACTGAGAGAGTCTATTTTCGAGTTCACCAAAAAAGCGGACTGTAAAATGAAAGAAAATTCCTTGGGGGTTTGGATGCCTAAGGATTTGGTTGCGCTGATTTGCTTATAAGGTGTTTGTGGGCTCATATTATGCGTTTCTGATTTAACATAAAAATCTATCGGTAACTTCCTGTAACTGTGCCAGAAGTACGTTTGTACTATTATCTGGGGTTTTCAAAATATTTTCTATCAGCATAAATACCTATATGAGACCTTTGCACGACCTCAAGCCCCAAAATGGGTAAAATAAGCCTTTATTCAAGTTCGAGCAATAGCCTATGTCCTGGAAGAACCTAGCCCAAAC
>NZ_JBEBKJ010000048.1:0-27748 GCF_040079455.1 Methyloglobulus sp.
TTTCGGCGTCACCACAGGTTTCGGCGTCACCACAGGTTTCGGCGTCACCACAGGTTTCGGCGTCACCACAGGTTTCGGCGTCACCACAGGTTTCGGCGTCACCACAGGTTTCGGCGTTGGTGTCGCTTTGTTGCATTTGAAGGTGCTTGCATTAAACCCAGGGGCACCACAAAATGTTTTCAGCCCAGCTTGACCCTCAACTTTGGTAAAAGCATTTCCTGCATGACACGTGACACAAGAACCTGCAGCCACACCGTTAGCTGCTCGGATAGGATCTGTAGCATAAGCATTGGTAACCATACTCAAAGATGCTGGCACCAAAACCAAGGCAAAAATGAAAGTTTTCAACACAATTGCTTTCAACATCTCCCGCCCTCCAATATTTTGTTTATTCATTGATTAAATCCTCTAAAATTATCATAACTGAAATAACCAACCTTAAAAATGAGATTTTTAACCTCAACAATCCGTTTTTTAAGGAAGGTTAATGAGAGGGTAGCCATTAAAAATTAACCATTTCTTAAAAGCCGCAAAAAAATATATCCCTTCCATAAAAATATTAATGTGACCACACTATACTTAGCTATGCTTTTTGCTATTTAAGACTTCTCTAATATTCAATAACTAACATCCCTTTCTAAGGGTGAAGAAATAGTCATCAAATACAGCCAACGTAAAGTAAAAGAAATGTTATCGATAATCATCCCTGCCTATAACGAAGAAGAAGTGCTAGAAGAATTTTATCGTCGTCTAACTGGGGTGCTTTCCAAGATCGACCTGCCTTATGAATTGGTTTTTGTCAATGACGGCAGCCGAGATCGCACACTGCAATTATTGGAAGGTTTAAGCCAACAAGATGAACGTGTGGTAGTTATTGATTTAAGCCGAAATTTCGGAAAAGAAGTTGCCGTTTCTGCGGGCATTGATTTCTGCAAAGGCGATGCGGTGGTCATTATTGATGCCGACTTGCAAGACCCGCCGGAACTTATACCAGCATTGATTAAGCAATGGCAAAACGGTTACGACAACGTGTATGCCCGCAGGATCAGCAGACAGGGAGAATCAAAGCTAAAGAAGGCTACTTCCTATCTATTTTACCGTTTTATAAGAGGGATGACCCATATCGACATTCCGGCCGATACTGGCGATTTTCGTCTACTTAGTCGTCGTGCCGTTGATGCCTTAAAACAACTACCGGAACGCAACCGCTTCATGAAAGGTTTATATGCTTGGATCGGCTACCCAGCCATTGCCGTTGATTACCGCCGCGACCCCCGTTACGCTGGTGAAACAAAATGGAATTATTGGAAGTTATGGAATTTTGCTTTGGAAGGCATAACCTCCTTCACGGAAGTCCCGCTTAAATTAGCCAGCTACGTCGGCGGGTTTATGGCATTCGCTGCGTTCTGTTATGGGGCTTATATGATTATTAAGACCGTTATTTTCGGCAACGACGTACCTGGCTATCCATCCCTGTTAGTCGCTATTTTATTTTTAGGCGGCATACAGCTTGTTTTTATAGGGATACTAGGGGAGTATCTTGGTCGCGCATTTGCAGAGATAAAACAACGGCCACTGTATTTCATTAACAAAATTATTAAAAAATAAGTTAATGATATAACCGATTGATTTAAATATATTTATCTCTGTTTTTGAGAAGATTCTCTACAACAAGTAAGATATAGTAGGAGCAACTGCACTCACTGACCACTACAATCAAAATGAAAAAGATTGCAAAGGTGTTGTATTTGATCGTCGATACACTGCGACACAAGCATTCCAACGTAAAAGACTTGCTGATTCAGCATCCCGCTTCCACCTGCGCTTCATATCGACTCGGCCTCTTAGAGCAAACTGGTTGAGCACTTCTTCCTAGACCTTCCTGGGAGGCGCATCCGACGCGGTGCATTTTACAGCATCAACAATCCCACACCTTGCCATTGGATAGTCAAGCCAGAGGCTATCTTGGCTAAAATCGACAAAGCAAAAGTGATGTTTAGGACTTTGCACTAGTGCTAAAAAGCATTGTTTCCAGTTAATCTGGACTACCGATTTAACCATTTTGTGCATTGCAAGAAAAACATAGTGTCACGAAAAAGCCCATTTTTTATTGATTACAAAGGTGGTGACCGGCACCACGGTGACCATAAACAACACGGCATATAGATAGGGCAGCAGCAATTTATCGACGATGATGTAAACAGCGGCTGTATTTAAACCCAGCCCGATTAAAGCCACTATCATAAATTTAGCCATTTTTTTAGCCCAATGGGTTTCGCTGCTATTTCTAAACGTCCAATGATACTGACCTAAAAAAGAGATTAAAAATGCAACAGCGAACGCAATAAAATTGGCCTGTAATGCCGTTGCTATCTTGGCTTCTATTATGAAAACAAATAACCCAGCATGGATTGCAGTTGCTATACTGCCGACGAATGCAAATTTAAAGATTTGCCAAAAAGCTTGATGATTAAGCCGCTTATCGGTGAGTGCTTTATTGATTTGTACTTTCTTTGTATTTGGTAAGGTCTTTTTATGTGAAGATCTTTTTTTGTTTTGCAAAACTTTCTTTTTACGCATTTTTTTAGTCGTCAACCTTGATATATCGCTGATAAAGCATTCCAACTCTATCATAACTATAAGATGTAAGAACTAATGATTCTAGCAATGGCTATGCCGAGTTTTGTTGATGCTGCATAACATGAGTTTGATAAAAAATATTAGTAGAAGGGGCGTACAGTGTATTTAATTTACCTTTTCCTGACTATTGCCCTAATTCTAGTTAACCTTGCTGGGTTAACCGCATGGGTCAGCCGTTACCTACCCGCCCAGGCCAGTGCGCGTGTATTGGGTCTATTCGTGCTTACACTGGCGATATTTGCTTTTGAACACCTGCACGGATTGGGTAAGCTAAACTGGATTTGGCCGCTGAGTACAGGATTGGCTTTGTGGTGTCTTAGTACTCGTCAAGACCGCCCATTCTGGACAGGTGAGCTGGTATTTATGCTGGGCTTTGCTTACGGTTGTGCATGGCGATTTGCTTTTCCAAATATTGATGCTGGCTCGGAGCATCTGACTGATCTTTATTTCATCAGTAATTTTATGGGTGGGCAGACTTTACCTGCTCCAGATCGCTGGTTGGCGGGTAGTTTTTTCGATTGTTATTATGCTTTTCAGCATTATGGTGCGGCACTGCTGGCGCGTCTTTTTAACTTGGAGGCCGGGTTGGCGATGAATCTGGCCTGGGCTGTGTTGATAGCGCTGCTGGCAAGCTTGGCCTGGGAAATAAGCAGCTATTTTGTCAGTCGCTTTTCCCTGAAAATGCTTTTACTTGTTGCGCTGATATCGGGTGGTAACGGGCTGAGCCCACTAATGCCGTTTATGATTAAGGATAATGCGACCGATACTGCTGGCATTGAGAATAATGCCATCACCCATGTTTGGGCCAGCACCCGTTTTTACGGCATGTACGATGAACACGTAAACACTCCGCTGGGACTCGCGATTGCAGGAGATCCCCAGAAACCAGATTTTGCAGACCATCCTGATTTACCCTTAGAAACCATTGGCTACTTTAGTACTCTAGGCGATTATCACCCCCCATTGGGTGGCTTTATTATTGCCTTGTGGACTCTTGCATTGAGTGCATTTCTGGGTATCCGAAAAGTGACCGATACTACTCAGGGGAGTGAGGCTGAGTTACCTAATGGAAGACAAGCTGATGCCTTAGCGTTTTTTGCACTAGGCCTGACTCCTGCGCTGGTTCTGGTAACCAATGCGTGGGTATTCCCCTTGCAGTGTTTGTTGTTGTCTAGCTGGTTATTGTTTCGTCAGTGGAAAGCCGATATAAATTGGCCTGCGCTGATCATCGGTGGCGTTGCGGGATTTGGGTTGATATACCCGTTCCTGAGTTATTTTGCACCCAACTCGTTGGCCACACCGATTCGCTGGGTGGCTGAAGGCTATCATACGCCGTCGCGGCTTCTGCTTGCCATGCACTGGCCTGTATTACTTTGGCTGGGTGTTGGTTTAGTTGTTGCGCGGCACTCACCTTGGGCGGGTTGGCTGACCCTTACGCTTGCTATGATTTTAGGATTGTCTGAACTCATCTTTGTGGATGACCCCATGTCAGGCAAGTACGAGCGCTTTAATACCTTACTAAAATGGTGGTCATGGTTGTGGCCGACTGCTTTAATCGGCTTGGGGAGCGTGTGCATCGGCTTAGGTGGACGTGTTGTTAAAACGCTAATGGTGCTGAGTTTGTCTGCGCTACTGATGTACACGATTGATCTTGGTCGCTATTGGCACTATGTCAGTAAACCTCAGTTGGGGCAGATGACCGGTAACGGCTGGCTCAAACAGGATGCAACGCTAAAAGAATTATTGGTGTATTTAAAAAATGCGCCAGAGGGCCTTGTACTTGAGTCTATCGAACAAGGTGCCTATTCATCCTCAACTGCATTGTCCTTATTCGCCAATAAACCGCTAGTTTTAGGGTGGCCAGATCATCTAGCGCAATGGCGCGGAAATCCCGAATATATTGTAAATCGCGCCACTGAAATTCGCGCCTTCTACAAAGGTGGCTTGACCGATCCCTTGAGCTTTTTGGGTAAATTTCCAGTGCAAACTATTATCTGGACTTTAGCGGATGAGCAACGCATGCCCGATGTACGCCAAAAATTGCAAAGCCAAATTAGCCGCGATTACCACTGGCGCGCTTTTTACCAAAATGGATCAGAAGCAGTAGGCATTTGGGAGCGTCGTTTACTTGATTCCAATCAAAAGGCTAGAGGTTAATCCGCTATGAACCTCATCTATTATATTTACACAGTTTTACTGTTATTGGTTAATCTTACTGGCTTGACATTATGTATGCGTCGCTGGTTACCGACACTTGCATTGGCTCGTGCGACAGGCTTGCTGCTGTTCTGCGCGGCAGCCTTCTTTATGGAACATTTTATCGGCCTTGGCAAACTAACTTGGTTGTGGCCAATAACCACTGTCGCAGCTTTAGCCATATTGTATGTTGAACATCATAAGCTGGACACACCCAAGTTTTGGCGCGCGGAGATGGTCTTTTATGTCGCATTTGCGTATGGTTTTGCCTGGAAGTGGGCTTTCCCTGTTATATACCCAACCTCTGAGCGAATAACTGACCTTTACTTTATCGGTAATTATTTAGCGGGGCAGACATTGCCGCCATTAGATAATTGGTTTCCACCTAATCGATTTGATTTTTATTATGCATTTCAACATTACGCGGCAGCGTTGATGGGGCGTATTTTTGGATTGGGGGCGGGGCTTACTTACAATCTAGCGTTTGCCTTATTGATGGCGTTGCCAATAACGCTAGTTTGGGATTTTACTGCAAATTTTCTTAAGCAAGGCTGGAAACGTTGGCTGATTGTGATCACTTTTGTGGTCGGAGGGACGGGGGCAACCCCTTTCGTTCATTTATCCTACACAATCCCGCCTGGGCTTAGCACCCAACAACTGGGAAATATTGCCAGTGATGCGATGTGGGCAAGCCAGCGTTTTATCGGACAATTTGATCAACGCTTGAATACCGAATTTGGCAAGTCGGTTTTCCCCAGCCAGGTCAAACCAGGTTGGGAACCAAGAGAGCTGTCGCTGGAAGGATTTGGCTATCAATTTTATGTTGGTGACTATCATCCGCCGCTGGGTGGTTTTTTTCTTTTAATGATTGTTATAGCAAGCATAGGGCGGCTTGAAAAGAACCGATACTCTCGGGCGTTTGCAGATAATGGTAGTCATGACACGACTGGAAAAAAGTGTCACACAGTGCCTATTAAGGCTAATTCCGAAGGGTCAGATCGACGGGATCGATTTGCATTGCAAGCACTGCTGGCCTTTACCGTGCCATTAGTGATTGCCACCAATACCTGGGTGTTTCCGTTACAAGGGACGTTGGTGTTCAGTTGGATTGTTTGGTGCTACTTAAACGGCAATCCTCCGAACTGGAATGCCTTGCTGACAGGAGGGGGGGCTGGGTTCTTGTTGCTTTACCCATTTCTGACTGGATTTGCCAGTAATGTGTTACCTACACCAATCAAATGGGTACACTCCCAAGATCACACGCCTTTGGTGGAATTTTTAGCATTGCATTGGCCTTTAATGCTCTTCGGAACACTGGCTTTTTTTGCAAAAGGTACTCGGCGAATAGCGTTATTGTTTGCCGTGGTATTTTTGGGTTTATTGCTAGTTTCTGAATGTATTTTTGTCGACGATCCAACGGGTGACAAATATGAACGGACGAATACGGTAATGAAGTGGTGGGGTTGGATTTGGAGCGGCGGACTGGTGGCTTTAGCGACACTACTTCTAGCGAGTAGTTCGCGGTGGATTCAAAACTTGGTGGCTGTGGCACTATTATTGATCAACTGGTATGTTATTGATGTTGCCCGGTACTGGATTTACACCGATAAATCGGATGCCGGAAAATTGGCAGCACACAGTGTGTATACGCACGATCCAGTGGTGCGGGATCTGTTCCGTTTTCTGGATAAAGTCCCTTTCGGCATTGTACTGGAAAATAACTATGGCGATTCATATACGGATTCAGGCATTTATGCTGCCTTCGCCGTTAAACCGACACTACTGGGATGGCCGATGCATTTACAGACTTGGCATGGCAGTGTTAGTCAGGCCTGGATATTAAAAGACCAGATTGTCGAGTTCTATAAAGGCCAGTTGCCGGATGCTACGAAGTGGCTGGTGGCGAACAATGTTGAATATATCATCTGGAACGCTCGTGACGCTGACCAACCTAATGTCTGGGAACACATAAAAAACAGTATTGATCAGGTCTATGCTTGGCATGAGTTTCAATCCGATCCGAATCGACACGTAGGATTATGGGTACGGCGCAAAGGAAGTGAGTAACGCAATACGACTAGCCCGATGAAAGCTCTAAACAAATCGAGCACATTTATTCTATAAAAGCAGTCCTGATAAGCACGCTGCTTTTACCGCCAAGCAGGAACTGATCCCCTCTCGTCCAGAGCATAAGTATCTACACAGCTTTTCGACGTAATAAAAACAACGAGTTGAAAAAGCAACGGACTCCCTCTCCTGCTGGCCAACCTTCTCCCAGGACATAAGTATCTGCCCCTTCTCCCTTGAGGGAGAAGGTCGGGATGAGGGAGATATAAACAGTTGATTTTATTTTCCTCACCCCAACCCTCTCCAGCAGGAGAGGGGGACTTGGTGATTTGGCAACCCATTGTTTTTGTTATATTGAAAAGTTGTGTAGATACTTATGCCCAGAGGGAGAAGGAGCTAAACAGCGCATTTGGCTGAAGCAGTTTGCTAATCAGAAAATCAGTTCTGATGTATCGTCGTCCGCTCGTACTAAGTCTATAGAAGTATGAACGCACGACAACGCACTTACCCAATGGGTGTGCTTTCTAAATTCCGCTCACTCTTAGACAGACACAGAGCGAACAGAATTTAGAAAGCACAACTATTAAGATGTATAGCGCTTATATTCCGACTTAACTTCTGAAGTTGTGTAGATGGTAATGTTTTGCGGGGGTGAGGATACAAGCTTTCTAGTCGAAACCTCTAAAATCCCGATACAACATAAAAAAAGCGCCGGACAAGTTACTGTCCGACGCTTTTAAAGGTAACTAAAACAAAAATCAGTGGTTTACTGGTTTTGTCTTATTTTGTAGCGGATACCAGTTTTGACACCAGCACGATTTTGGCAAGAGAACTGAGCAGTGTATGCCTCAGAGCCTACTACAGGTGTAGCGCATTTAGCTTTGGAATGATGACTATCATCATCTCCTTCATCTTCATCTTCATCTTCATCTCTGCCACAAGCCGATTTCAATGCAGATTTATTGACTTTCACTGTATAAGCACCAGCACCTTTTGCAAGGCTTACCAAACGACTGTAGTTAGAATCACCATCGACAGTATCCGTACTCAGGGCTGACGAATAATCGCCTTTAGAGGCCTGGATGCTAATCAACGGTGCTTTAACAGGTGCTAAATCTTTCACAGACACTGAAAGAGATGCCGATCCGTCAGCACAAGCAACCTTGTAAACATCCGTTCTCGCAGCATCTGAAGACGCACTGCCCAAAGTCCCATCAACTTTAGTGCCTGATGATGGCACTGGTGTTACCGTAGGTTTCGGTGTTGGCGTTACCGTAGGTTTCGGTGTCGGTGTTACCGTAGGTTTCGGTGTCGGCGTTGCCGTAGGTTTCGGTGTCGGCGTTGCCGTAGGCTTCGGTGTCGGCGTTGCCGTAGGCTTCGGTGTCGGCGTTGCCGTAGGTTTCGGTGTGGGCGTTGCCGTAGGCTTCGGAGTTGGTGTTGGCTTAGGATTACAGACAAAGGATTTCGCATTAAACCCGGCTGCGCCACAGAATGCTGTCAGTCCAGCTAGACCTTCCTTATTGGAATATGCATTTCCCGTATGGCAGACGGTACACTGTGCTGCAGTAAGACCGTTAGCTGCTCCGATTTCAGGCTTGGCCTGAGCATCAGTCACCATGCTCAACGATGCAGGCACTAAGATTAAGGCGGAAATGAATGCTTTCAGCATAGATGCTTTCTGCATTTCTTGCCGCCCCAAATTTTCTTTATTCATAAGATAAATCCTCTTAAAGTTAACGTAAACAAAATAACCAATCTTAAAAATGGAATTCTTAAACCTCAACAATGACCCTTTTTAAGTTGGTCATGGTCAGCGTAGCGGTTAAAAATTAAACATTGCTTAAGTTGGTAAAAAATAAATTTCTTCAAAAAAATACCGTATAAGTTTTAATTCCTCCAAAAAACTTTAGCTCACTACTTACTTCGTTAATCAGACAAGCCTTGGTTTTTAGGCCTTGGCATTGCCTTCTTTTTTCAACTACACCTTCCATAAATGCCAAGTTTTTTATTAGAGGTAGCCTCTAATAATTCAAAAATCTCTCTCCCTTCGGAGGAAGGTTTGGATGAGGGTTTTGAACCAAGCTTTTATTTCCCCACTCTAACCCTCTCCCAGGGGAAGAAGGTATTAATTAGAGGTTTCCTAGATTGTCTCCCTGTTGCCTTACGGCTTGTGCTTTAGTTTCAGCCTCAATATATCACCCGCATACTTGTAGATGTATACGTACAAATACCTAATGGAATCTCTAAAAATTCAAAAAAACCCTTCTCCCTCAAGGGAGAAGGGGCAGATACTTGTGGAGATTCCCTTACACAACCCTACCAATCTATTACTTCGCACCACCATTTTCCTGGGTCAGTTGCTCAAGCTTTACCGCGGCCAAGCTACGCACGGTTTCATCACTGTCATTAATCGCTTGTTGTAGCAAGCCAACGTCATCGGTAATGCCATCTACTGCCATCATCCTGACATCTACCGAGCTATCGTGCAGGGCTTCCTGGATGGCTGCCGAAGCGGCACTGCCTTCACGGTGCGACAGACTGGAAATCGCTTGCGCCCTGACATTGGCATCTTGGTCGGTTAACGCTTGTTCCAAGGCAGCTTTTACGGCAGGATCGCCTTCGCGTCCACCGGCCAATAAGGCACTCATAGCATCGGCACGCTCGGTGGGATTTTTCGATTGCGCCATTTTTAAAAGATCGTCGGTTTGGTCAGGTTCGGCATCTTGTTGGCTTTGCCGTAGCGAGAGTGAGCCTTTATTTGCCGCATCTCCCGCTGTTGCTATACAGGTGGCTGAGGATGGCTGGTTATCTAAACGGGACCCCAGTATCCAGGCTTCGGCCACTTGCCCTTTGCTCTCAGCTTTGGCATCGGTGCGCGGATATCGGACGATTAAATCCGCCCGCCGGTCCAACAGACATTCCAACACTTTTTTCAGCGTCGTACCTACGCAAGTGGCGGTCACCAAGCCTTCTGGCAGTACGGAGTAATGTATCGGCACATGGGTTTTATTGGTGATATTTTCCAGCACTTCTGCCAGCGGCATTTGCCTGACTTCCAGTTGCAGCTCACTGCCTTTGTTGTCGCTTATAACGAGATCGGTCTGCGCTTTTTTTGTGGCCTTACCTGGCGTTTTGGCAACTGCCGCAGCGGTAAAACCTATCAGCAAAACGATAACGCTTGGCAGTAATATGTTACGTAATTGTTGAGATAAATCTAAATACATACATTCTTATACGAGGTTATTTTCAAAAACGTAGGATGCACTGAGGAATAAAACAGATCAATCGCGAACGATGCTTCTGCCTACTCAATGCATTCTACGGTTCTGACAAAGAGAACTTTTATACAGCAATAGCCACTTCAAAAAACAGCGCCGGACAGGTTAAATGACCGGCACTGTTCTAAGTAAATAAAACCAAAATCAGCTACTTATTGGTTTTGCTTTAGCACAGGGGTGGTAACAAGCTGCGTACCCGCAGCATTTCGGCAAGAGAACCGAGCGTTGTAACTCTCTGGGCCTTTATGTGCCGCTAAAGCGCCCACATAAGCAGACTTGTTAACATTGACCGTGAAAGCACCCGCTGCACCTGCAACTTTTACCAAAGGACTGTAGACAGTATTGCCATCCGCAGCATCCGTACTCAGGACTGATGCGATAGTGCCTTTTTTGGCCTGGATGCTGACCAGTGGTAGTTTAATAGGTGCCAAATCTATCACTGACACCCAAAGCGCTGTAGTCCCTGCACCACAAGTGACGGCGTAAACATCCGTTTTCGCTAAACCCGAAGCAGCTAAACCTACCGTTCCCGCTTTGGCTATTGGCGCCACACAAAGAAAGGTTATCTGATTAAGCGCCTGCCCAACAGGACAGCCATTAATCTTATTCTTAAGGCGCGTCAAGGCGACCTTATCCAGTTTAAATGCAGCTGCGTAACCCGGCTTTAGATTGGTTTTACTTCCAGCCACGCTGGTGTGGCATGATGTGCAAGTAGTTACCTTGATGCCTTTAGTAATAGCTAGCCCTTGAATTGCAGGAGTCGCCGAAGCATCAGTCATCATAAACTGGGATGCCGACATTAAAACCAAAACAGCCATAAAACTTCTTAACAGCGTTGGTTGTGTCTTTACAAGTATTTCTTTATTCATTATGTAAGCTCTCTAAAGTTATCGGAAACAAAATAACCAACCTTAAAAATGGACTTAATTAACCTAAACCACAACCCCTTTTTAAAGATGATTCCATTTAGGCTAGCCATTAAAAATTAACCTCAGCTTAAGATTGTGAAATAAATATATCACTGCCCGAAAAAAAAAAGTGTGACCAATTCAGCAAAGTTATATTTTTTTTCTGTTTAAGTGTTCATTAATGTTTAATAATTATCATGTCTTCCTAAGGGCGGACTCATTCGGTTAATTACGCCTGCATTTACTGACTAACTGTAAGTTTTTCAAACGTTTTAGTCAGGGGGTTTCCTAGGTATTTATACGCATACTGTTACAAACATGCAGGTGATACATTAACCATAGCCTTAAAGCCTTAGCCGTAATGTGCGGCATGTGTAAGTCGTAGTTAATCCCCTCATCCCGACCTTCTCCCAAAGGGAGAAGGGGTTTTTAAATAAAAATAGCTGTTCACATTAACCCGTAATTTTTTCCAAATGGTGAGTTATGAAGATGAGTAAAAAACTGAGTTCTATCGCATTCGTAATGTTAACGAGTGCCGCTTGTTTTAACGCCAATGCCACAGACGTGGGGCAACCTGCACCGCAATTTACCTTGCCAACATTGCAGCAAGACCAACCAACATCTTTAAAGCAATATGCCGGTAAGGTGATCTATCTGGATTTTTGGGCATCATGGTGCGCGCCTTGCCGTACCTCTTTCCCTTTGTTAAACAAGATGCATGAGAAGCTTAAAGCAAAAGGCTTTGAAGTGGTCGCGGTCAATCTTGATGAAGAAAAAGGCAATGCTGAAAAATTCCTGAAAGAATTTCCAGTGAGCTTTACTGTGTTACGCGATGCCAAGGGTGAATGGTCTGACAAGTTTGTTGTAGAGTCCATGCCAACCTCTTTTATCATCGACAAACAAGGTGTGGTGCAGAATATTCATCACGGCTTTGCTAGCGATGACATTAATGAGTTGGAAGAAAAAATTACCCAGTTGTTAGCGAAATAGGTGGTTTTTATGAAACTTATCAACCGTTCTTTACTGATTGTACTGATGTTTTCAGGTGTTGCTTGTACGGAAGTTATGCCCAGACAACGAGGCAATTTAGCCCTTTCGCAAATGGCCTTTACGACCGACGCATTGGAATTTGGTTTGCGTCAACATACTTCTTTCAGTAAGGAGTCGGCAGCAGGTGGATATGGCGGTGGCGGTGGCGGCTGTGGGTGTAATTAACCCACCTTCTTCACACTAAAACTTAACAACAAATGCTGACATGAAAAAAAATAAAAAATCTACTATTGCTGCTGAATTAACCTTTGCCGCCTTAGCCTTGCCGGGCTTGATGCAGCCGGCATCTGCCGGAAGGGTTGAGGAAACTTACAACGCTGACTTCCAATACGGCAACTATGTTGAAAGCAACGCGCGTATGAAGGTGGATATCTATGAAGCCGCATTATCGGCACCGATTGGCAAGTCCATGACGGCATCGGTGAACTTGGTTCGAGACAGTATCAGCGGCGCGTCGCCCGTTTTTAACTCTAGAGACCCAAACGGCAATCCAACGCAATTTATAAGTGGTGCTTCACCGACAAGTTCTTGCGGCAAGTCGATATGCGAACAGCGCGATGCCATTAGCTCCAGCTTGACTTATTTTTTTGATAAGGCAGCCCTTAGTCTGGGTGGTGGTTATTCACGGGAACACGATTATGCATCGAAATATTTTAATACCGCTCTCAGCTTGGATTTAAACAAAAAACTGACCACGCTGAATTTTGGCGCGTCGGTTGCGTTTGATGAGATACAACCATCCCCTTCTAGCTGGAATAGCAGGCCTGCTGATTTTAAAGCCCACAAAACTAGCCAACAATATTTGTTAGGGGTATCACAAGTTATCGATAAAGACTCTTTGATACAAAGCAATATTACTTTTGGCTACCACAATGGTTTTTTGTCTGACCCTTACAAATGGGTGTCGTTCGACGGTGGTGATTTCCAGCAAGATAACCGTCCTAGGGAAAGGTTTGAATGGGCGTGGCTAACGCAATATGTTCGCCATTTTGACCAATTTAATCATGCTGCGCTACATGCAGATTATCGATTTAGCACCAACGACTGGGGAGTTAATGCCCATACCCTTGATTTGAGCTGGCATCAACCCATCGCCGATGGCTGGCAAGTCATTCCACGCTTTAGGTATTACTCACAAGACAGGGCAGATTTTTATCAGCCTGTCTTTGCTGGGACTTCAGCAGATTACGCTAGTTATTCCAGCGATTATCGTTTGGCAGGATTTGGCACAATTTCTGGCGGCCTTAAATTCAGCAAAGAGATTAACGAATTAAAACCTTTTAGCCAGTTGAAATTTCAAACCGGTTTTGAATACTACGCCCATAAAGCGGAGTATCAATTGGGTGGTAACAACCAGGGTACATTTGCAAACTTTGGTTATTACCTGATAACGGCTGGGTTTAACCTGAAATTTTAGTGTCTTTTAATCTTCATGGATAAAAGATGCTTTTCCAGGTTAATGAAAACCCTGGATCTTAATGTAGGGAAACATGTACCGACACGACATCTTAATGGAAATTTTAACAATTAAGATGTCGGTCACAATTTTTAACCCTTAAATGTTATAAGCTTCACCTGCCTTCCTGATACATACGTTTTTTTTGGCGAAGAAAGACAGGTTAACTTATTAACAAACACTCACTTAGGTAACAAGCCATGAAAAACTTAGTCTCGATCCTAATGCTGTGGATGTTAAGTATAAGCTTAACCTATGCAGAAATTCCCAAAGCCAATATAAGTGTTACACCACTTGATACAGATCAATGGCCGGCACAGTACCGATTAACGTTGACGATACCCAAAGATCATCATGCTTATTTGGATACAGGCGATGAAAACATTTATATCCCCGTTACGGTTGATCCTAACTCAAAACTGGCAGCTTCTGGATTAATTATTAGCAAGTTGCAAAAACCTAGTGGAGTCCATGATAGCCTAGTGAAGGCGAATGTATTGCGCGATAAGGGCGATTTCACCTTGGAACTAGCACAAACCAAGCCTTCGTCAAGCATCAAAGCGACAAACCTGGAAGTTACTTACCAGTTGTGTAACGAATTGACCAACGTGTGTTTCCGTCCGCAAACCATGCAGTTGAATTTGACGTTACCGACGACAACGATGGCAGCCGCTGTACCAGCCGACACTCAAGCGGATGATGAATCGTTGAGCTTTATGGATAAGTTGTTGGCTCTGTTTAACAACAATAAAGACAATATGTTCATCATGTTCGGCTTGATGTTCTTCGCCGGTATTTTATCTGTTGCAACACCTTGCGTTTACCCCATGTTGCCGATTACCTCTATGTTTATAGTGGGGCGGGCTAATGGTGATGCCAACAAGGAAAAACAGCATGCTTTGGCCTATTTTGTCGGCATAGTAATCACTTACATGGCGTTAGGCTTAATGGCAGGGATGACGGGCGGCGCATTTAATACCCTTATGCAGTCGGCCTATGTTAACTTGGGCTTTGCCCTGTTTTTTGCTTTTTTTGCCCTTGCTTTACTCGGCTTTTATGAACTGAGTTTTATGCAAAACGAAGTTCACTCACTAGACCAACACTCATCTAAAGTAAAAGGTGTTAGTGGTACTTTGTTGATGGGTAGTGTTGCGGGTTTAGTTATATCACCTTGCGTTGGCCCCATCGTTTTCGCTTTACTGTTACAAGTTGCAGATAATATCGCTGAAAAATCTGCGGCCTTGGCTTTGGCCAATCAAAGCATGGGGTTTTTGGATAAATTAACCATCTCTTCGCAAGGTAGCGTGATGATGGCAGGTTTTGGTCTAGGTGTCGGTTTACCGTTTTTTCTTTTTAGCGTCGTTAAATTTAAAAAACTGCCTAAAGCCGGCTACTGGATGAATAAGGTGAAATATGCTTTCGGCTTTATGATCCTGTACTTTGCTTATACCTATCTGCAAAAAGGGATGGGCGTACTGGGCGTTGACTCTTCGACGACAGTAACGCTTGCTATTGGTTTGTTGGCCATCTGGATCGCTGTCGTACATTGCCATGTACTCACCCTGATGCCCCACGATGCGCAGCCTAATCAAAAAATGCAGCATTATGTTGGTGTGCTATCCATGATAGTTGGCGGCTGGCTGATGGTTGCCAGTTTGGGTCAAATGCCTTTTATGAATATGGCTCACGCGGAATCATTTGCACAAAACGGAACTGCGCAGGGCGCTTCATCTAATGTTCCCGTCGCGATGACAGTACAAAAAGAAGCAGGAATATCCTGGTACAGAAGTTTTGAAGCTGCAAAAAAAGTGGCCAAAGAAACAGGGAAACCTATTTTTATAGATTTTTATGCAAGCTGGTGTGCTAATTGCACCGAGTTTAAAAAAGAATCCGCAAGTAATGAACAGTTGAACCAAGCCTTGCGTGAAAAAGCTATTGCAGTAAAACTTGTTGATAAAGAACCTGAGTTTGAAAAGTTTCGTGCAAGTCAGGAACATCGCCAGCTAAAAATTGGCCTACCCTACTTCGCCATTATCACACCTGATGGTAAATTGTCTTGGTCTGGTACGGATTATAAAGCCACTCAAAAAATGATAGCCGAACTCGATAGATTATCTTGATTCGTATCTTGTTTTAAAGGGAATCCCTAACAATCCCCTCTCCCTCTGGGCATAAGTATCTACACAAGCATCTGCTCCTTCTCCCTTGAGGGAGAAGTCGGGATGAGGGGGATATAAACAGTTGATTTTATTCTCCTCACCCCAACCCTCTCCAGCAGGAAAGGGGGCTTTTTGAATTTTTAGAGGTTACCTAAAATTAAAAATAGCTCTAAAGTCGATTCCATTCATGGTTTGGTTCGATGCCCCCACAACTCAGTACGAACGGAATCAATAAACCGTCCGTACTGAGTCTTCGATAGACTCAACAGAATCCTATCAAAAAACTGCATACAGACTCCTTAAATTACACGTCCTTAGTCATAAAGTACTATTGTTCGATATTATAAACAATAGTTACAACCACTTTCGCCAGCTTTTTTATTGTGGTTTTGTCGTACACACCGCCGTAATCATCAGTTTCAGAATTGCCCCCTGCTGCAAGGATATAGAACGCTCCTTGTGATGCAGAACGCATCAATCCCACTTTCACCTTATCCTGTTTGACGAATTCTTCGGCGCGTTTTTTGGCATTTTCAGTTGCGGCGGCGATCAAGGACATTTTGATGTCTTCCAGATTACTCACCAAATATAAAGGCGAACTGGCGGTGGCTGGATGCCCTTCGGCTTGTAATGCCAGAAAATTTTTGTTGGCCGCTTCGATTTTGACTAAATCTTTAGTCGCAACGATAACGCTTTGGCTGGCATCATAACCTTGCTGCTCGGTTTTAGTGCCACCTCCGAGTAAATAGGTCGTCACCATGTGCGCCCTAACTTCTTCACTACCTTCCTGCCAACCCGATTTATCTAATCCTTCCTTGGTCAAAAACGCATCCAAAGCTGGGCGTTCTGCCCTGAGCTTTGCTAAAGCCTGGGCGAAAGTCAGATCATTCACTGAAATCGTGACCGTCCACTCGGCGTTATCTGCCTGTACATCTTTGACTGCCAAGCCTTTTACGGTAATAGACTGCTGACCCGAAGCCGCTTTTTTCGCCTGTACGCCCAGGATAAATGCCGCGCTGGACATGCCGATTGCCAGCAAAACCCCAAGGATTGTCATGGCTAATGTTGATTGTTTTTCCATCCTATAGCTCCTGGTGAATATGCTTCATTGTTGATAATTAAGATCTTTTGGGAGCCTTAAATCTGCGTTCGTTCCGATATGTTTAACCCGCAAAATGGACCTATACCAATCCCAATGAATTCACATGTTATCCCTTCTCCAGTGGGAGAAGGTTAGGATGAGGGAATTCAAATAACAATTTATTGGGATTGGTATTACTCAATCATGTTGCTTCAAGGAACGAGGTGTATCTTCTACGAACGATACATGTCCCTTAATTAAGCGCATCCTATAGCGTTACGAGTTGTTTGTCGATTAAGACAGTAATATGATTTTGTAAACCCTGATTCCTTAGCTCATGAAGAATCTTTATATAAAAGCAATAGCAAGCAATTTGAACCAATTAATGGTTTAATTCTTGATCATTATTTACCAGAAACCTAATGATGAATTTATTGATGTCGTCCCATAAATTTTCGTGCTTTGCTATGCAACACGCCTTATCGAATAATTGATTGCTAACCCGCTCACACAATGCAGCCTAAATTTATCCACCTAAGACTCCACACCGAATTCTCGCTGGTTGACGGCATTGTCAAGATAAAGCCCTTGGTTAATCGCTTGGTTGAGCTGAACATGCCGGCAGTAGCGGTAACAGACCACGCCAATCTGTTTGCGCTAGTTAAGTTTTATAAGGCGACGACAGGGCAAGGCATCAAGCCAATCGCTGGTTCCGATGTGCTGATTTTTAATCCTGAAGAACCCACCTCCCCGCATCGCTTGACCTTACTGGTTAAAAACCGCACAGGCTATATTACCTTGATGGAGTTGATCTCCAAAGCCTATCAGGAAGGCCAGCACCAAGGTGCACCGATGCTCAGGCAGGAATGGCTAATTGCCAATCATGATGGTTTGATCGCCTTGTCGGGCGGTATGGCTGGCGATATTGGTAGGGCGTTACTGGCTGAAAATACCGATTTGGCAAAAGAGTTGGCTGAACAGTGGGCGGCACTATTTGAGCAAAGTTTTTATCTTGAACTACAACGCGTCGGTAAGCCTGATGAAGAACGCTATATTGCCACCTCAGTGGATTTGGCAATAGCAACCGGGTTGCCCGTAGTGGCGACCAACGATGTCCGCTTCTTGAAGCAAGCTGATTTTGCCGCCCATGAAGTGCGGGTTTGTATTAATCAAGGTAGGGTTCTGGATGATAGCAGACGGCCTAAGGACTATACCGAGCAACAATATTTACGCAGTACGGATGAGATGCTGGCGTTATTTGCAGACATCCCAGAAGCCTTACAAAACACCGTAGAAATTGCCAAGCGCTGTAACCTACACCTAGAACTGGGCGAAAACTTCCTGCCGGATTTTCCAGTACCACCCGGAATGACCTTAGCAGAACTGATGTCCGATGCGGCAAAGAGAGGGCTAAACGAACGCTTGCAGCATTATCCGGCAGTAGGCGCAGGTACTGCTGAAGAAAACCGAGCAGTCTACGATCAGCGCCTGGAAGATGAATTACTGATGATTACCCAGATGGGTTTCCCAGGCTATTTCATGATCGTGGCGGACTTTATCCAATGGGCAAAAAATAATGCGATTCCCGTTGGCCCAGGACGGGGTTCGGGTGCGGGTTCGTTAGTCGCTTACGCCCTAAAAATCACCGACCTTGATCCGATTGAATTCGACCTGTTGTTCGAGCGGTTTTTGAACCCCGAACGGGTTTCCATGCCCGATTTCGATATCGACTTTTGTATGGACAGGCGCGATGAAGTCATTGATTACGTTGCCCAGAATTATGGCCGCGACCATGTTGCCCAGATCATCACTTACGGTTCGATGGCGGCGAAGGCGGTGATCCGCGACGTGGGCAGGGTACTCGGTTTTCCCTACGGTTTTGTTGACAGCCTAGCCAAACTGATTCCGTTTGAAATCGGCATGACCTTAGACAAAGCCCTCAAGGATAGCGCGGAATTAAGGCAGCAATATGAAACCGAGGAAGAGGTCAAAAACCTGATCGACATGGCTTTGTCGCTTGAAGGGACGGCTCGGAATGCCGGCAAACATGCTGGTGGCGTGGTGATTTCTCCGACGAAACTAACCGACTTTACCCCACTTTACTGTGAGCAGGGTGGTGGCAATCTGGTCACCCAGTTCGATAAAGATGACGTGGAAGCGGTGGGTCTGGTCAAGTTTGATTTTTTGGGTTTGCGGACCCTGACCATCATCGACTGGACGTTACAGATTATCAATCAACAAAACCAGCTAACTGGTACGCCACCCGTTGATATTAATAGCATTCCACGGAATGATGCCGCGACTTATGAGCTATTGAAAAATGGCCTGACCACCGCCGTGTTCCAATTGGAATCACGCGGTATGAAAGAGCTGATTAAAAAGCTCAAACCCGATTGTTTCGACGACATCATCGCGCTGGTGGCATTGTTCCGTCCAGGGCCTTTGGAATCGGGCATGGTCGATGATTACATCAAGGTTAAACACGGCGCGAAGGCCGAATATGCACATCCTTTGCTGGTGCCTATCCTCAAACCGACCAACGGCGTAATCTTGTACCAAGAACAGGTAATGCAAATTGCCCGTGAACTGGCACATTACACGCTGGGCGGGGCGGATATGCTACGGCGGGCGATGGGTAAGAAAAAGCCAGAGGAAATGGCAAAGCAGCGAGAAACCTTTACTACCGGAGCGGTTGCTAATCAGGTCGAGGAAAAAATCGCCACTTACGTCTTCGACCTGATGGAGAAATTTGCCGGGTATGGTTTCAATAAGTCGCACTCTGCGGCTTATGCGCTGGTTGCTTATCAAACTGCCTGGCTAAAGACGCATTATCCGGCAGCGTTTATGTCAGCGGTTTTGTCGTCGGATATGGACAATACCGATAAGGTAGTCACCCTAATTGAAGAATGTCGGCAGATGAAATTGGAAATTTGTCCGCCCAATGTTAATGTTTCCAACTACCGTTTTACGGTGAATGACAATGAACATATTGTCTACGGCTTAGGTGCTATCAAAGGCGTGGGCGAATCCGCGATTGAGGAAATAATCAAGGAACGCTTGGAACATGGAAAGTTTCTAGGGCTTTACGATTTATGCAAGCGTGTAGACTTACGGAAAGTTAATCGAAGAGTGCTTGAAGCCTTATCCCGTGCTGGGGCATTCGACGTGTTTGATCCCAATCGTGCGGGTCATTTGGCTGAACTGCCCACTATAGTGAAGGTAGCGGAACAACACGGCAAGATGGCGGAAACTGGGCAAGACGATTTGTTCGGTTTGGCGGCACATACAGAGGATGTTGTTGATGACGCCGAAACTTATACGACGGCTGTTGAACCTTGGTCAGAACCGGAACGGCTGGCTGGTGAAAAACTGACCTTAGGGTTGTATCTAACGGGTCACCCCATCTCTCAGTACGAAGCAGAAATCAAGCAGTTTACCAATGGCACTATTGCCCACTTGCTATCAGAAGTGGAGCGTTCAAAAGGCAAAATGGAAGCGCGCGTTGCAGGCTTGGTGGTCGAGATACGCATCCGCCAGACCAAACAGGGTAAAACCATGGGTTTTGCCACTATAGATGACCGTACAGGCCGTCTTGAAATCGCTGCCTTCGGTGATAAATATGAAATCTACCGGAGCATTTTTTCCAAAGACTCATTATTGATTGCCGAGGGCGCGTTGGCTATTGATGATTTTTCCGGCAATCTCAGGTTAAACGTCGAAACCCTTTACAGCATGGAACAAGCCAGAGAGCAGTTTGCAAGAGGCCTACAGTTAAGCTGGGCGGTTGAAGGACAGACAGACTCCAGCCGTTTTATATCTGAACTGCAAGCTGTTCTGGAACCCTTTAAAGGTGGCTCTTGTGCTGTCGGAATAAGCTATAATTCATCTAAAGCCTCGGCAAGTCTACAGCTAAGCGACGGCTGGCGCGTACACCCAACAGACGAATTATTAACAAGACTTAAACGGTTACCTGGGGTGGCAGGAGCTGAGGTTAAGTATCGATAGTTTTAAGGGGATCTTCTATTAATCTTAACTTAACCGACCATTGTGACTTTTCTAAGTTGATGTAAGCCCATTTTCTGAGTGATTGTCAGCCAGTAATTATGTAATCCCAGCAATTGGAGTGTAAAAGTTATACCAACCCCAAAAAATTGTTATATGAATCCCCTTCATCCTAGCCGTCCCCCTTTGGGGAGGGTAACAATGAGAACTTATTTGGATTGGTATTACCTAAAATTAGGGGTGTCTCTAAAAATCCCCTATCCCTCTGGGATAGGGATAGGGTGAGAGTCAGGGCAATCGCGCTTAAATCATCCCGATGACACGAAGTAAATAATCGTTATCCCATCCGGCCTTTAAGCGTTTGATTTTTACGCCCACCTTAGAAGTTTTGTCAGCCTTGATCAGATTCAGGGCGATATGCCGGATGACAGCCAGATTTGCCGCACTATGCCCTTTGCGGGTTCGGTTGCTATCTTCGTCAAAGGCAATATCAAGCACCCAATGAAGATTGTTTTCAATCGCCCAATGCGCCCGCACCACACGCTCCAGCGGCGTTGTTCTAGGTAGGTTCTAGCTGACTTTTCATCAGGGAATTCCTTTAAAAATTCGTAGGTGCTTAGAGTTATTTTCATGACTATAATCCAGTACAGAAAGCATTAAGCAACGTAGTACACCCATGGATTTAGGAAGTAAAACATACAATTACCTGAAGTTTTCATTTTTTATCCCAGCGGTTTCTATGTTTAAGCCGATTTAAAAAGTAAATTATGAAGATAAGTGATAAGTTATCGCCTAGCCGATTTAGCTTATCGATATTAAGTCTATTTCTGGTGCTACTTCAGCTAATCAGTAATATAAATGTGCTTATCATTAAGGCGGAATAAATAAGTATGAGTTTGATTTTCTCCACAGTCCGCTTACTGTGCCAATAATAAATGACCTGATGTTGAAGAGCGTAGAATTTGTAAAGCAAATAACCTTTAAGCCAATATCGCCAAAATAAAACAGTCGTCCCTAAACCTACAACGACACTGAAATAAAAGACGATTAATTGGGCTAAATCTTTGTCAAAGCCAAAGTTGTGCACTAAAAAATGTTCAAGTACAAATGAGGTCGCCTCATAAAAGGTGTGGACTACCCACACAATGCTGTGGCCAATGACATCAGGAAAGTGAATCACAAAACCCAATGCTGAAAGACCCAGCAGCCATTTAAAAATTGATACGATTTTGATTCTGTTTTTAACTATCTCATTGATCATCGCTTGAGACCCTCTTAATTCAATTGGATAAATCATTTATTTGCTCCTTAATCCCCAAAATCGCCTGGTAATCAGCATAACTTCTAAACAAACTGGCGGTTGCTTCGGCATACTGTAAGGCGGCATCGCCTTTGGCTATTTCCCGCAAATTCACGAACAACAAGGTGCTTTCGCCTAACTCAAAGCGGGTCTTTTCACCGTCTTCCAATTGTTCTGCGGCATTGAGTTGTTGAGTGCTCAAGGTCAGCCGTTTTTTCACGGCAGAAAGTGCTGAAAACACGTCTTTGACTTCCGCTGCAATCCGATCATCTTGCAATCTTCTATCCAAGTTCAAACGATGGACATTGGCGGATGCGACTTGGGCGCGTCCGGTGGCGGTGCGTTGTTGCAGGGGTATATCGATATTTAAGCCTAAGTATAATTCGTTGCGGTTAATCTTATCGCGGCTATCGCCGCCAATGTCATTGGCTGCAGTTACGGTAAAATCAATGCCCGGCGCACGTTGGTTTTGTTGCAGTTCCAATTCGGTCTGCGTTTGTTTGGCCTGCAATTCTAGGCGTTTGGATTCGGGTCGTTGCATCAACGATGTCTGCAAGGCTTCATCTAAGCTGACGGTTTTTATCGAATCAGGATCAGGAAATTGTGTCGGCAATTGCTCATCGGTAGGTAATGTGGGTTGGTCATTGGCATCGCGCCAATACAAGGACAATTGGATGGCACTTTGCTCTAGCAAGCGTTGTGCTGCAACCACACGCTCACGGCGTTCAATAATGGCACGTTGGTTGTCCAAGGCTTCAAATTCTGGAATATCACCTGCTGCCACTCGTTCACGTATGCCTTTGTCGCGTTGCTCGGCAATGGTTAACAAGTGCTTTGCAACCACCAAGCGCTGTCCTGCCAATACCCAATCCCAATATCTGTAAGTCGTAAGTCGGGTGATTTCAATCAAGGCTTGGTCGTATTCGTGACCGGCAATTAATTGCCCCAATTCTGCTTGTTTCAGATTTGCCCGGCGGCGGTCGATGTCGCGGTTGCGCCATAAGGGTACGTTAACCCCAATGCGGGCTTCTCCGCTTACGGTGGTCTGGCTTTTGCCTTCATAAACCGGATAATCACCAACGCCACGCCGCCAGCCACCAAAAAATGTGGTTCCCCAAAGCGCGGTTGGCTGTTCGAGGCTGACATCGTTATTTTCGTTTTCATACAACCCTGTAATTGACCAGCGGTTTTGTGATTTCAATAAGGTATCAAAGCCGCCTTCTGCCGCAGTGAGTTCACCAGCGGCGACTTGCTTGCGTTGCTCGGCTGACAGCAAGCCAGGAAAAGCTTTTTGCGCCGCACTCAATACTTCCTCTAATGTTAATGCCGAGCTTTTGCGGGATGCTACTTCTGCCGCCAAGCCGATTGGCGGCAGCAAGGCGAGCATCAGGAAAATTAGCTTAATCATGAATCTTTCCCTTCGTCGCTTTGAGGCTTTTTATCTTCCACTTTGGGGGAATAGCTTTTAGTGCCTTCGGAAGAATAGGGTTCAGGCAGTATCAACGGTGGAAAACCATTGAAAATTCGCCACAATTCGTAACCTAAAGTGACTTGCCCCAGGAGTACCCAGCCATTGACCCGCACGCCTTGACGCAAAAAACGGGTGCTGGGCCATGAAATATCTTCTGGATCCGGCTTGATAAGTACACGAAAATGACCTTTACTGTCGTCGGTCGCGTCGATCAAGGCGACTTTGCCTCCGAATGAACCGACCGAAAACTCAGGCCAACCGCCGAATTGGATAGCGGGATAACCTTCAAATTGTAGGCGGACGCGGCTATTGGTGACTATCAACGGTAAATCGTTGCCATCAACCCATAATTCAACTGCCCGTTCCTCGGTGTCCGGCACAAATATCGCCAAACCTTGACCCGGCTTGACCATTTCTGCATCGGGGTTTGCCAATAAGCGCAATACAATCCCATCACGAGGCGCAGTAACCGTTTGGGTTTGTTGCCGTGCCAGTCGGGTTTGTAGTTTTAAGACATCGGCACGGACGCTGTTTTGGTCTTCAATGGACTTGTTCAAGTCAGCACGGGCTTTTTCGACGATGCCCGATGTATCCGCCCCCAGCTTTTGCCAGTCTGAAGTTAGCGCATCGACTTCGCTTTTGGCTGCCACCAAGGCCGCTTGCGCCCTTTCAACCTCTGCGGCACGTTGTGCCATTTCAAGTTGCGATAACTCCAGCGTCCGTTGCGAGGACAGTCCTTTTGTCCTGAGTTGTTGTTGCCTTGATAAATTCAAACTGGCGGTTTGCCTTGCCGCTTGTGCGGCTTGCACGGATTGTTCGGCGGCTTTGCGGCGTTCATTCGCCATTTCCACGCGGGATTGCGCAGCAGACAAGGCTTGAGGGCGTGCAAGTTCGGCCATCCGCAATTGCTCTTGGAAAGTATTGACGCGGTTGTCCGTGGCTGCTTGCTTTGCCAATGCCGTTTTCTGTTCGTTTTCCAATCTTTGCAGCAACAATGGGTCGTTATCCAGTAATTCTGCCAATACCTCGCCTTGTTTGACCTGCGAGCCTTCTCTCACCAACCAGCGCGAAATTCGACCTTCCACCTGTGCGCTAATGAGCTGTTGACGATCAGCAGGTATATAGGCAACGACCCGCCCAATGCCACGCACGTTTTGTTGCCACGGAGTGAATCCTAAAAACAGGAACAGAATTAAGAACAGCTTGAGCATTCCCCGTGCAATGCGTTTGGCAACCGAGGCGGTTTCCACCGTTTTTAAGGTGTCCAGGGTGGGTAAGGTCAACCGATTTGCTTCGTCATTAATTGTCATAATGCCCCTCATTATCAGCTTTGGAGTCGATAAGTCCGCCGTTGACTATACTGAGTTGACGGGGAAAGTGCGCGATAATATCAGGTCGTTGGCTGGTGACGATCAATGTCCAAGGTGAGTTCGTGGCAAGCAGATGATCGAGTAGGGTTGGCAAAATACGGCTATCTAGCTGATCTAATATCCTGTCGAGCAACAACAAGCGCGGTTGACCGGCCAATGTTCGTGCCAAGGTCAAGCGCAAGCATTGCTCGCGTGTCAATGGGTAACCATTCGATAATAAGTGCGTGTCCAAGCTGTCGGGCAAGGCTGAAATGGTTTCGAGTAAACCAACCTGATCGAGAGTTTTCCTGATGTGCGTTAAATTCAAATCGCGGCCTAAACGCACATTGTCCAACAAGTTGCCAGCAAAGATTTCGACCTGCCGTACCAAGCCGATGGTAGAACGTAATTGACCAAGATTAAGGTCGCGCAAATCCTGCCCATCCAAGCAAACATAACCTGAACTGGGTGGGTGCAGACCATAAACAACATCCAACAAACTACCTTTATCTATATCTCCGCTGATGACGATCTGTTCGCCCGGCGCAATCTGCAAACTGCTGTTGCTGATTGCATCCAGGTGTGTGCTGACAGCTAAGGAAAGATTTCCAATATCGACTTTATAAGGCTTTCGTGCAAATTCTGGTGCTGCACCTTGCTCAGTTTCCTGTGGCAAATCCAGCAAATAGCCAATCTTATCGACGCTGGCTAACAATTCGTACACGTTCTCCAGGGTTTTGCCCAAGCGGGTCAAGCCATAAATCATTGCGCCGACCACCAATTCCGCCGCAATCAATTGACCTAAACTGAGTTGGTTGGAAATTACCATCCAGCCACCCATGCCTAATAGCAAGGTGCTAGCCAGGGCATGAAGAACTAATGCGCCTATATTCTGCCGTGACAATATCCGAAAATGCTGCGTTGAGGCTTCAACATAATGCTTGGCAAGACGGTCGGTCTGCGCGTTGATATAGGCCCGATGTTCAGACGACTTGACCAGCAACGGATTGGCGGCGATATCTTCAAGCCAAGCCGCCGCCGCATATTTGGCTTTGGATTGTTCAGTCGCCGATGCTATCCCCTGTTTGCCCATAGCGAACAAAATGAATGCCAAGGCGCAGATAAAAAACAGATCAAAAGCCAGTAACAAAGGGTGATAAAACGCCAATAAAACCATGCCGATCAAGGTCTGCAACACATAACCCAGTGTTTCCAGCAACATTACCGAAGCCGTTTTCTGTAACGTAACCACATCAAAAAAACGGTTGGTCAATTCTGGCAGGTGATAATCGCTATTTGCGGCATATCGCGTTTGCTGTAAGCGCGTGGCTGTCTCACCAAAGATGCGCACAAATACACGCCGTTGCAGCATTTCCACCACATAAAACTGCAAAGCGACCAACGTGTTGCTAAAGCCTAATAAGATCAGCAGCACCAAAGTCAGCACCAACAAAGGCTGGAACAAGGCACCAAAGGCGATGGTATTGACCAAGGCTTGCACTGCCACGGGCGTTGCCAGTGACAGTATGCCAATGCCAATGCCGTAAGTGATTAAAATACCGATGTCTTCACGTTCCAATGTGATGAGGCTTTGCAGTCGTTGTAAGGGAGTTTTTGAGTTAGCCATCCGCTTTTGCGTCAAATTAGGTATTTACTTTTATAAAAAATGAAATTACACTCAAAAAAAATACAATAACAATTATGTAAGATAGTAATACTATCATTTAAGATTGTAAAGGCTATTTTATTTTTGCTAAAAATAGTTTTTATTGCCGCCTGATCTAACAATGGCAAACAAAAAAACTAATTTATATCGAAACGAGGGTGTATGGAAATTGAATTGCAAATAAAAATGAATGAGAAGTTGTTTCTCAGAAATCCAGAACAATCTGAACTGGGCAAGAAAATCATCCTGCACAGCATTCAGCTAATCCATAAAAATGGCTTTGAAGCCTTTACTTTCAGAAAGTTGGCAGAGGAAATTGGGACGACTGAAGCGGGGGTTTACCGCTATTTCGAGAACAAACATCGGTTGCTGATTTACATTGTTGCCTGGTATTGGACGTGGCTAGAATATCAGGTGACGTATCAAACTAATAATATTGATGATCCCGTCGTTAAACTTAAAAAAGTTATTAAGTTATTGGCGACGACTGTTGAAGACGATATTCGGACAAGTTACGTTGATGAGAGCCTGTTGCATCAAATTATCATTACCGAAGGATCAAAAACCTATTTGACGAAACGGGTATCAGAAGACAATAAGGATAAATTATTTAAGCCTTACAAAGACTTATGCGGTCATATTGCCAATATAATTGCGGAATGTAACCGCGAATACCGCTACCCAAAATCTTTGGCTTCCACCATCATTGAAATGGCGCATTGCCAGAATTTTTTTATGCACAATCTGCCATCCTTAACTGATTTCGGGCAAGGAAAAGACGATAACAAAATCATCGCTTTCCTTGATGACTTGGCATTTAAAACTATAGCTGGATGATGCTAGGTTTTGGTTGTGTAAACTTTATGAGTTAGCCAGTAAATTGATCAGAATTTGTTCGTAGATAGCTGACAGCACTTCAAGATCATTCACATCAATATGTTCGTTAATTTTATGGATGCTTTCATTCAACGGCCCGAGCTCGATGACTTGTGCGCCAGTTGGTGCGATAAAACGCCCATCGGATGTTGAAATGGTTTAATTAAACAGGGCACTTCTAGAGGCAGATTTATAATGTCATTAGAGGTGACCATGAATATGAATAACATTCAAACGAAACGACCAAAC
>NZ_JBEBKJ010000049.1:0-26874 GCF_040079455.1 Methyloglobulus sp.
CGACCTCGACTGCGACCAAGCGGCGATCGAAGCGATCTACCAAAAACGGTGGAAAGTGGAGGTCTTCCATAAAACCCTCAAATCCAATACGGCGTTGGCGAAGTCCCCGACCCAACGGGTCAGGACGCAAGGCAACCCTGTTTTCCTGTCGATCTATGCCGCCTTTCGGCTGGCTTTTGATGAGCTTCAGACACTTAAGTGTGCGTAAGTAATTGCTAGAAACGAATTATAAAATCTGAGCCGAGACCATTCATGGATTTGCACCGCTTCGAGCAAATGACGTGGAGGTGTCGGTGGTGTTTTGCTTGTTTCCAAAATATTCCTATTGGATTAAGCTCTAGTCGTAGGGCGGCAGATGTATCAAGTCCAACCGAGGCTCAATAAATCGCCGCTAAAAATCTTCGTAATTCATTCTCGCTGCAATCGCTATAATTCTCCGGCGATTGCTTCCAGAATCTGTTGCTGCAAAACTTTAATTTAATGGTCTATCATCAGATCTACAAAGAATAGCAGAGCAGAGCATTCATGATCTATGTTTAGTGTTGTTTTGTTCTTACCAAAAAAGACATCGCCAAGATGGTAAGACAGCCCAACCAACCCAGTAATTGGATGTTGGTGAGCGTAAAAGCAATGGCTAAGCTAAGTCTTTCCGCTAAATCAGGATACGCCTGGATAAAATCACGACCTATCATAAAAGCATGGAATTCACCTACCACCAGCCCCGTTGCATAGAATAGGATTAACCAGCCAATGTGCTTATGTTGCTGATTACTTAAAAGATTAGCACCCATTAACCTAGAGAAATTAATGTTAGATAAAATAATTTGTCGATTAACTAAGCAACGAATGCAGAATAACCCTACCAATCCGACTACCGGTAGTGCAGACAATTCAAAAGGAAAGCTTATGTAACGCCCATCCACCGCCAATAAGTAAGTTTTGTATAGTGCTAACACAATCACAATAAAATAAACCACATTAAGTGCGAGGGCGATGCCCTTTTTTGTTTTTTCGTGTGTAAGCAGGTTGCTTGCCCTGTGCATAAGCAAACCAACAACAGCAATATTCAAAAAAACGATTAGCACGGCCTTTGCCCGTTGCCAGTTATCGTAGCTGGTGTACCAGGATTTATCGGCTTGAAATACGAGCAAGGAACCAAGAATTTGAATGAAGACAAGGAAGAAAACCACCTTTAGCGTGAGTAGATTTTGCAGTTTTTTAGCATAGAAAAAAGCACAACACACCATTAGAAACGTTGCTATCAAGAACTGATTAAACCATTTTACGTTTTCATAGACTTTCCCTGTCAACGGAAATACTTCTTCACGATCTACCGAAAATAATCCCCAATTTGCTCCGATTACGCCTTCCAGTTCGCTTTTCCAGGATTGGTTAAAGGCTTCGACAATATTGACATCAAAATGGTTGTCGGCGGCGACTTTAAGTAAGCTTCGAGTGAATGCCGCCTGATTTACCACGCTGGGAATCGCC
The DNA here is from genome assembly GCF_040079455.1 of Methyloglobulus sp. Taxonomy (GTDB): domain Bacteria; phylum Pseudomonadota; class Gammaproteobacteria; order Methylococcales; family Methylomonadaceae; genus Methyloglobulus. The sequence goes on from NZ_JBEBKJ010000049.1 coordinate 1,492, forward strand.
CAACCACGCTGCCTGCCCACACTAGGCCAACCGGTTTCACCGATAAGTATGGGTTTGCCAGGCGAAATGGTTTCTGCTTCTTTTCTAACTTGCTTATAAATACGTTCAATATGCGCGGGAGCATCCTCGACAGCAATCGGCTCGTCCTCCCAATACGGCAAGATGTGGATGGTAATGAAATCGACTTCCTTAATTAAGTCGGGATATTTCATGTACATCGACCAGACATCAGCATAAGACACGGGTTGCTTGACCCGTTTTTTAACTTCGCGGATGTATTCGACCAGTTCTTGCGGCTCCCTTTCGCCGCGTAGCAACACTTCGTTACCCACGATAACGCGCTTGATGACATCAGGATACTTGTTTGCCGCTTCGACTAAGGCCTCAATTTCCAAACGGGCATCCGCATCAAGATAACCGATCCAAGCGCCTTGAATCATCTTAAGGCCGTGTTTGCGTGCGAGTTCAGGGATTACTTTCATCCCTTCTGTGCTGGAATAGGTGCGGATGGTGTGGGTTTTATCAGCCATCAGCTGCAAATCTTCGTCGATTTGCTCTGGGGTGGGGAATTGCAGCAATAACGGGCTTTGGCCTTCCCTAAACGGCGCAAAAGACAGGCTGTTTAGTTTTCCGTCCGGGACATCCAGCCCGACATCCTGAGGCAGATTTGTCAGGTAGCTGAACAAACCGTTGAGCAAAATTATTAATGCGGCAAATAAAGCAATTCTCATAATTATTATTTTTCTATTTTTGGTATCAATCTGTGAACTAACTAAGCACCTGTTTTTAATCTTCCCACTCCAATTCCGCATAAGCCTTGGTCACGTTCTTGCGGTGGAATTCGTCAAACAATTTCCAGCGGCCTTTAAACGAAAGCCCGATTGTTTTTAGGCCATCTTCCAAAAATATACCATTTTTTATCGCAGCCCTAACGTCGGTTAACAAAGCGTTCAAATATTCTTTTTCTGGTTGTACACTTTTCGGCCAATCCGTCACCACCGAGCCATGCCCTGGAATAACTATTTTATAGGATTTAGCTTCCAACCTGTTTATTTCTGCCAACCAGCCTTTAAGGCTGCCATCAATCGAAGGCAGATGTTCGATAAAAAGTAAGTCAGAAAGCCATAAAGTATCGGTTTGTGGGTCATACACACTTAGATCATTGTCGGTATGTGCGGTTGGGTGCGCGGTAAGTTTTAATGTTCTGCCGCCTAAGTCAAGATCAAGCCCACCATTAACAGTAATATCTGGTGGAATAATATCTTTCGCTGTTAAGGTAATGCCCAATAATTCCGGTGCTTTCTGGAGATAGTAGTCACCACGCACCGACATCGCCCGTACCAGTTTTTCATGCCCTACAAACGTAGTTTCGGTGCTTTTAAACGCTGAATTGCCATAAATATGGTCGGGATGGACATGCGTGTTAATCACATAACAAACTGGTTTAGTTGTTGTATTTTCTATCGCATTTTTTAACGCCATACCCTGTTCTGGACTGCCGCCCGTATCAATCACCGCGACACAACGCTGACCAACAATAAAGCCAATATTGGCAATAGCGCCATGATTTTTAGTATCGGAAAATTCCTGCAGACCCCAATGCACATAAATACCCGGCGCAACTTGATTAACCGATAATATAGACGTGGCGAATATCATTTTTGACGATAACAACACAAAAAGAACAATCAAGACTCTCATCAACAGCCTCCGGTTAAGATAAAACAGTGTATACAAACAAAACAACGAGCCGAAATGATAAGGTATTTAAGTAGATACTATCCACTAAAAATGTTAAGTCCCTGTCATATTCGAAACATCTAATCGTTCGCTTTTATCAGTATTTGCTTACGAGAATCTCTAATAATTGCAACTTAAACAGCCCCTAGTTGAAATATATACTCAATTGCATTGAGTTCCCTCAAAATTAAAGCATTTATCGTGCCATTTTATGCGAGTTCTTTATGTCGAAAATGATAACAGCTCAGTTCACAACATTATAAATTTAATGGCTTTATTTTGATTCACATCAAAGTCAGCTTTATTGCTAAGTGAGACAATGCCCTCGTCGTTAACATAATGACATCCTCTCTCAAGGGCTGATTCATTTGGATTTCTTAAGTTAAGTGGGTAGCCCTGTTTTTTCCTGAGTACAGATATGAGAGGGTGGCCTGACAGGTTTAATTGGGGAGTTTTTATGTCTATTTCAAAATTTCAATCGCGTCGTAACTTCATAAAACAAACCAGCATTGGTTTGTTAGCCTTTGCAAGTATGCCAAGCTGGATAAACGCCGCCGAAGGCATGCACGGGATGCCGATATTGCCGCCTCGCAAGGCATCGGCAAACTTTAAACCAGATGTTGAACTTGAATTGTTTTGCCAAAATACCGAAGCACCTGTTTTGGCAGGTAAAACCACTCGAGTACAGAAATATTCCGCCAAACTCTTGCACGGGCCTGAGCAAAGCGTGACAGAAATACCCAGTTCGTATTTAGGGCCAGTCATTCGGTTGCAAAAAGGTCAGAAAGTCCGCATTCATCTGCATAATCAATTGGATGAAGACACTATCACCCATTGGCACGGTTTGCATGTGCCTGCCGAGGTTGACGGTCATCCGATGTATGTAATTGGTCAAGGTCAAACGTTTGTCTATGAATTTGAAGTCGTCAATCGGGCTTGCATGGCGATTTACCATCCCCATCCGCACGAAGCTACGGCAAAACAGGTTTATCATGGCCTTGCCGGTGCCATCATAGTCAATGATGAGATTGAGGCGGCTTTAGGGTTGCCATCTGGTGAGTTTGAGATCCCTATCGTAATTCAAGACCGTCTGTTCGATTTGCAAAATCAACTGATTTATTCGCCAGGCATGCATGGCAATATGTTCGGATTTTATGGCAACCGGATTCTGGTCAATGGGCATCCCGAGTTGCAGCTTGAAGTTGCCAGTCGCGCTTATCGCTTACGATTCCTTAATGGCTCTACCGCCCGAATTTATAAGCTGGCATGGGATGACGGCACACCGATTACCGTACTGGGTGTCGATGGTGGCTTGTTGGAACAACCAGAACAAAAGCCTTACGTGATGTTAGCACCCGGCGAGCGCCTTGATGTATGGATGGATTTCAGCGGACGTGCCGTTGGCTCAGAGCTGGTAATGCGTAGCTTGCCTTTTTCCGGTGCTTTGCCGCACATGGGCATGGGTATGATGGGAAATAATGGTTACGGTTTACCTATGCAAAGCGATTACGCCATCTTTTCGGTAAAGATCAACAAAAAAGTCAGTGACAGCCCTAAATTACCGACAGCTTTATCAAAAATCAGCCGTTATGAGATCAGTGACACTCATAATCCAAACAAACCGGTGCCGATTACTATCTCCGAAGGGCACATGTCAATGCTGCTGAATGGCCGTCCTTATGCGTATAAGGATATTCAGGCTAATGAGCGAATCCCTGTACACACCATCCAATTAATGGAAATTTCCCATGAACATGGTATGGGTGGAATGGGTAACGGCGGTGGTATGGGCATGGGGCGCATGGGGATGGGCGGAATGGGCATGGGCGGGATGATGGCGATGGCGCACCCTATCCACTTACACGGCCAGCAATTCCAAATTGTTAGCCGGAGTATCGATTCATCGCGTGAAGGCGATTATGCGACAGTCAACCAGGGCTTTATCAATAGCGGCCTTAAGGATACCGTATTGGTGATGCCAGGTGAAACTGTACGGATTATTAAGCCGTTTCAGGATTATAAGGGGTTGTTTATGTTCCATTGCCATAACCTGGAGCATGAAGACATGGGGATGATGCGTGATTTTTTGGTTGAGTAACCCTAGGGAGAAGCGCAGGAACTTTGCGCTTGACATCCTACTGCTAGGTAGGCTATGCTTTAACTATGGAAATGAGAGATCAAATACTTACAAGTGCACAGCGGCTGGTTCAGCAACGCGGCTTTAATGGCTTTAGCTATGCAGATATTGCAGCAGAAGTCGGCATTCGTAAAGCTAGTCTGCACCATCATTTTCCTACCAAAACTGATCTTGGCTTGGCACTGATTGAGGTGTACTCTGGGCAATTAAATAGCGCCCTTTTTAATATTAGCGGCTCGTCCTTGTCGGCCAATGAAAAATTGGCTGCGTATATTGCTCTTTATCGCAGTTCGCTTGAAGCTGAGCGCATGTGTCTGGGCGGTATGCTGGCATCCGAAGCATTGACGTTAGACGCGACAATGCTACCAAGCCTCAAACGCTTTTTTAACCGTAATATCGAGTGGTTGACTGAAATACTTGCAGAAGGCAACTTGCAACAGCTTTTTGTATTAAACGGTTCGGCTGCAAACCACGCACGAATGCTGTTATCAGCGTTACAAGGTGCGTTACTGATTGCCCGTGCTACCGGTGATCGTGAAGCGTTTGAGCAAACAGCATCGTCATTAATGACTGGTTTAACGAGGAAGGGCTAACCTCTTTTTTTTTAGCCCAAAAACCTACCTTCTAATAGGTAAAGGACTCTTGTTAAATGAAAACTACCCACCTAAAAGTGCTAGTTACTGCTGCGTTAATCACTGTCTCGATGTCAGCATTTGCTGATAGGGATGATGGATCGCCCGTTGACCTTCCGGTTACAAAGCTTAAATACTTTAAAACTGGGAACGGTCCGCTTGAAGCTGCTCCTGCTTATGGCGATTTGTTCCACGGCGAACACGGTACATTTATTAAATTGCCGGCTGGCTTTATCAGTCCAGCCCATGCTCATAGCGAGGATTACCATGCTAATGTTATCTCTGGTATCGTGGCAAATGGCGCACCAGGCAGCAAAATGGTGCAACTTCCTGTTGGCTCCTATTATTTTCAGAAAGGTGGTGAAAGTCATATCACCAAATGCCTCTCAGCGAACGAATGCATTTTGTTCCTCAGCCAGCCGGGCAAGTTTGATTACACTTTGGACAACACATCGCATAAATAATTACGGATCGATCATGCTCGCAGCCCTGCTGTCAGCGTTACAGGGTGCTGTAGTGGTTGCACACAACAGGTAATCGTAAAATGTTTGATCGAACCGCATCGTTACTGATTGCTGGCTTATCGAGGAAGGGCTAACCTCTTTTTTTAGCTCAAAAAAACTACCTACTAATAGGTAAAGGAACGTATAATGTCAGATTGTAAAATTAAAAAAGGAACTAACTTTACCGCTTATGAAAGTGGCGCATGTAAAGATTGGCCTGCTCATACAGTTGAGCTTCCAGGTTTAGGGGAAATTCCCGGTAAGCTTTTCCTCAAAGATATACTTGGCTTTACCGGCTGTGAAATATCCATTAATTCTATGGCTTCGGGTGCTGGTATGCCTATTTATCATAAGCATCAACAGAATGAAGAGGTCTATATCTTCATTCAGGGCAAAGGGCAGGTGCAGGTTGATGGAGAAGTTATTGATGTGCAAGAAGGTACCATTGTGCGCATCACACCAAACGGCGAAAGAATATGGCGCAATAACTCAAATGAGCCATTGCTCTACATTATCATCCAGACGCGAGAAAATTCGCTAAATCAGTACGGTCTCGGAGATGCTGTTGTGCCGGAGAAAACTGTAACTTGGTTTAACTGAGGAATCTGTCTTCAATGGGGAAGGGTGGGGATTGCCTCACCCTAATCTATTCAACCGCTGCTCAGTCTCCAATATCCTCTGCGTGGTTTGCAATACCGTGTCAGGATTGAGGCTAATCGAATCAATGCCAACCTCAACCAAAAACTCTGCCATTTCAGGATAATCCGAAGGGGCTTGGCCGCACAAGCCGATATGCTTATGGTTACGCTGTGCGCCTTTGACGGCCATACGGATCATTTCTTTGACACCAGGGTCGCGCTCGTCGAAATCGGCTGCGATAATGGCAGAATCACGGTCTACCCCTAAGGTAAGCTGGGTAAGATCGTTGGAGCCGATAGAAAAACCGTCAAAACACTGCGAGAATGCGTCAATCTGGATAATGTTATTAGGGATTTCGCACATCACATAGATTTCAAGCCCGTTTTCTCCGCGTTTTAGGCCATGTTTCGCCATTGCTTCAAGTACGCGTTCGGCCTCTTGTACTCGACGGCAGAACGGGATCATCAGGATCACATTCGTCAAGCCCATTTCATCACGCACCCGCTTCATGGCGGCACATTCCAGGGCGAAGCCTTCTGAATATGCGGGATGGATATAACGAGATGCGCCCCGAAACCCGATCATCGGATTGGCTTCTTCAAACTCGAAGTCCTTTCCGCCCAGTAGCGCAGCATATTCGTTGGTCTTAAAATCCGAAAGCCTGACGATGACGGGTTTGGGATAAAACGCGGCAGCAATCGTAGCCACGGCTTCGGATAGTCGTTCAACAAAAAAATCTTCCGGTTTTGCATAACTGCGGGTAAGCCGTTTGAGTTGTTCAAGTACGGCTTTGTCCTGCACCTGTTCTGGATGGATCAACGCCAAGGGATGCGCTTTGATATATTCGGTGATGATGAACTCCATCCGCGCCAATCCCACGCCGTCGTTCGGCAAAAACGAAGTTTTAAAGGCTAGTTCCGGATTGCCGATATTCAGCATGATTTTGGTAAGTGGCCTTTTTAAGCCAGACAGGTCGGTGGTCTTGAGTTCAAAACCAAGAATCCCTTGATAGACTTTGCCTACATCACCTTCTGCACAAGATACCGTCACAGGAGAGTCGTTTTGGATGGCAAGCGTGGCATTTTCGCAGCCGATAACGGCGGGTACACCCAGCTCACGCGAAATAATCGCCGCATGGCAAGTACGCCCACCGCGATTGGTAACGATGGCGGAGGCAATTTTCATCACCGGCTCCCAATCGGGCGTGGTAATGTCGGCAACCAGCACATCACCTGGCTTAAAATCCCTCAACTGCTCAAGATGTTCAATAATACGGGCATTGCCCGTGGCAATTTTGCTGCCTACGGCATGGCCGACGGTTATCGGCTCGGCTTTGTCTTTCAAGACATAACTTTCCATTATCATGCTATTGCGCTGCGAAACTACCGTTTCAGGCCGTGCTTGCACGATATATAAGAGACCATCGACACCGTCTTTCGCCCATTCCATGTCCATCGGTCTGGGCTGTCCGGCTTTGCCACTGTAGTGCTTTTCTATTTTGATGGCGTAATCGGCAAGGGTCAGCACGTCTTGATCGTTAATGCAGAAGTGGCTGCGTTCTTCCTCGGAAGTGATGACATTGCGGGTAGGTTCGCGTGTGCGGCCTTCGCTGTAAACCATTTTGATTTTTTTGGCACCCAGCGTCCGTTTCAGCACAGCTCGCTTACCTTGCTCAAAGGTAGGTTTGTGAACGTAAAATTCATCAGGGTCGACTGTGCCTTGCACCACATTTTCACCCAGTCCGTAAGCGCCGGTGATAAACACGACATCAGTGAATCCGGATTCCGTATCCAAGGAAAACATGACCCCACTGGCATCCAAATCGGAACGCACCATTTTCATGATGCCTATGGACAAGCCGAGCTTGAAATGATCAAAGCCTTGGTCAATGCGGTAATGGATGGCACGGTCGGTAAACAGGCTGGCAAAGCAACGCTTACAGGCTTCCAGTAAGGTTTGCTCGCCCCGAATGTTTAAAAAGGTATCCTGCTGTCCGGCAAAGCTGGCGGTGGGTAAATCTTCTGCGGTGGCAGAGCTGCGGACGGCTAGGCTTAATTCTTCGCCATACTGCTGTTGAAGCTGGCTGTAAGCCTCAAGAATTTGCTTTTCAAGCATGTCAGTTAAGGGAGCAGCATAAATGATTTCCCTGGCTTTTCGGGCGCGCTTAGCCAGATCGGTCATATTGTCAGGATCAAGGTCATCCAAAGCCAAATGAAGATCAATCCAAGCATTCGCCTCATCCAGCATGTAGCGGTAGCCTTCAGCAGTAATGGCGAAACCATTGGGTATGTTGATCCCTTGAGGTATGAGCTCACGGTACATTTCGCCCAATGACGCGTTTTTACCGCCCACCAAGGGAATATCGTCGATTGTCAATTCGTTGAACCAGCGGATGTAACGTATTTGCTGCGGCATATAATCCTCCTTCAGGATCTATTCGATACCATGAACTTCTAGACAAGAATAATTCATTGAAATTCATGGCTTACTTAACAAGGAAATGTTGGAAAGACACGTCCCAATCACAAATCCTAAACTTTGTTATGATGAACTACTTATTGCTTATAAAGTCACATGGGGCAGTTTATATGCAGAACTTTTCAGTAATCTTGATTTAGGTCAACAAGATGCTTTATGGGCAATATACACTGGCGGCATCATCCTGGTTTCCCATTAGAATTTAAAGACAGGAATACTAACCATGAATAGCCCATTAAACGACATTTTTCAGAAAATATTTTTTTTGTTAGGTTCTTTTTACTCTAAATTCAAGCATTTTATGGCAATGATCTTTGGAGAAACTTCGCAATCAAAATCCGAATCGAAAATTTCTAAAGGATTCGATGTTGACGACAATCTTGTCAAAAAAGGTAAAGTATTTTTCTTTGTTTTACTGGCGATTATCCTCTTTTCTTACGTGAATAGTTTTGGTGGCCGACACCAGGACGAGATTTCTTACGGCCAATTCATGGCGTATGTCAAGGATGCAAAAATCGACAAGGCCATCGTGACTGACCGCTACATCACTGGCTTTATTAAACCCGAAAAACCGGAAACGCCACCAAAACCTTTTGTCACCGTGCCATTATGGCAACCTGATCTTGCCGAACTGTTAGCACAAAATAAAGTTGATTTTGTCGTTAGACCCAGTGAAGGCTGGCTTACCGGTATCTTTTTTAACTGGGTTATACCTATCTTCCTTTTTATGATGATTGCTTCATGGTTTATGCGTCGTACCACATCTGGCGCACAATCTTTTTTGAACCTGGGCAACAAAATTCGCATTCATCAGGATACTCAGCCAAAAATCACCTTCAATGATGTGGCTGGTGCAGACAGCGCGAAGCAAGAACTCAAAGAGGAAATAGATTTTTTAAAAAATCCAGAAAAAATCCAGAAATTGGGTGGCAGGATGCCGAAAGGAGTCTTGTTGGTAGGTTTACCGGGTACTGGTAAGACTTTATTGGCACGGGCGGTTTCAGGGGAAGCGCAGGTACCGTTTTTTAATATCAGCGGTTCTGAATTCATCGAACTGTTTGTTGGTGTGGGTGCGGCACGGGTAAGGGAGCTGTTTTTGCAGGCACGTAGTAAGGCACCGTGTATCATTTTTATCGATGAACTGGACGCAATTGGACGTTCGCGAGGCGGCCCAGTCGTTATGGGCGGTCATGATGAGCGGGAGCAAACCTTGAACCAGTTACTAACCGAAATGGATGGTTTTGATGCGTCAGTCGGGGTAGTGGTTATGGCGGCAACCAATCGTCCTGAAGTGCTGGATAAGGCGTTATTAAGGTCTGGACGATTCGATCGCCAGATTGTTGTTGATAAACCCGATTTACAAGACCGCATCGCGATTCTTAAGCTACATACGAAAGCCATGACTATGTCAAAAGATGTTGATTTGACAGTCATCGCCCGTCGAACTCCAGGTCTTGTCGGTGCCGACTTGGCTAATATAGCGAACGAATCAGCTATTATCGCTACCAGAGGGGGGCATTCCAAAATCGAAATGGCCGATTTTGAAGCCGCCATCGACCGCATTCTGGCTGGCCCCGAAAAGAAAAACCGTGTATTGAATCCTGAGGAAAAGCGCAGAGTGGCCTATCATGAGGCAGGCCATGCAATGGTTGCTGAGAACGTGCCTACAGGCCAACCCGTTCATAAGATCTCGATTATCCCGCGTGGCGTTTCCGCTCTGGGCTTTACCTTACAATTGCCGATAGAAGAGAAGTTTCTATCCACCGAGGACGAATTAAAAGACCAGATCGCCATATTGATGGGTGGGCGTATTGCTGAAGAAACCATACTGGGATCGATATCAACTGGCGCCCAAAATGACCTGGAAAAAGCCAGCGACATCGCTCGTAACATGGTGTGTTATTTAGGGATGAGCAAAAAACTGGGGCCACTGACTTACGGCAAGCAACAACGGATGCAGTTCCTGGAAACAGACGTGGCTGAATACCGCAATTACAGTGACGAAACGGCACGGCTTATTGATACAGAAATCATGGCACTGGTCACAGAAGGCGAAAACCGCGCTCGGAAAATTATCACTGTAAATAAGCCAGCATTAGATAAACTTGCCAACTTGTTGTTGGAAAAAGAAGTGATTAACCGTGAGGAAATAGTGCAACTGTTAAAGTCAAAATAAGCCTATGATATTTAAATATTTTATACGGTTTTATGAGGTTCTTTTGGAAAGCCCAGTGAAAAGCTTGTTGGTCATATCTGTTTATTTTGTAAATATGCGGTAATTTTTTCGCCCACTCGATTTGGGTAATCAGAAATTAAACCGGTTACACCAGAAGCTAATAAGTAACCCATTTCGTCTTGATCGTTGCATGTCCAAATATTAACGCCGAAACAAGCTTTTTGAATTTTGGTAATGTGAGCGAGATAGCGTTTGCCGGACATGTTGTTAAAGCCCTTACTTTGATAGTCTCTATAACAACCCAAATTGTAAGCATTTGCTTTAAGCTTGCGTAGATAAGTAAGGGGGGCTTTAAGTGGTGTGTCAGTGAGGACAGCCGTGGCAATTTTTTGGGTTTGCTTCCGCACCTGCCTTAGCATGTCATGCTCGAAAGAAGAAATCAGGATTTGATCTTCCATTTTCATCGCATGTATTTGCTTCACTACAGCCGCAACCAATACTAGCCCGCCATCAGTTTGATTTTTGAGTTCTACATTAACCATGAGATCGAGTTCTTTCGCCAAACCTAAGGTTTGAACAAGGGTAGGAATTTTGATGTTGCCTGAAGCATAGTAATTCCGCTCGGACGAGCTGACAAATTGAGTTATTTCGTCATCGGTTAGGCTTTGTAAAAAAGGTTGTCTTTCTTCCCTGGGAAGGGTCAATTGTTCGACATACCAGCTTCCTGCATCTAGCAGGCTAAGTTCTGCGTAGGTAAAATCATCAACCTTAAGGGCGCAGCGCCCAGGAAATTTGGTTTTGGCATCTGTACATCGGTCTAAATGCTCGTCGTGATGAACGATGACTTCGTCGTCCCTAGTCATTCGTACGTCCAGCTCGAACATTTCGCAGCCAAAAGTTTTGGCTTTGGCAAAGGCGACAAGCGTATTTTCGGGCGCATAAGCGCGTGCTCCCCGATGGGCAATATTTATAATACAGGATGTTTTCCCTGAGGTTTTCGTTGCTAGGTTTGAATTTATCATTATTCTTTATTAAGAAAAGGTAAACCGATAAGTTATTATTAACGATAACACGATAGAAAGTAAGTATAGACACATCAAGATGTTGGGTTGCCCAGTATTGCAATTTTTGATAGAGGACAATAACTCATGCAGCAAGGCGGATTTTTAATTCAATTTATAAAATTGGCGGGGCCTTTTTGGCATTCTGAAAATAAGTTTGCAATTCGTAAAGATACGATAATGCTTATCGTACTGACTGTCATGCAAATCATTATGGCTGTGCTTATTACGGACTGGAATGCCGCTCTTTTCGATGCCATAGAACAACGGTCAATGTCCGGCATAATCACTCAGATAGGTGCACTAATCCTGATTTTTATTGCCAGCATCACGACCACAACAGCGCACCTTATTTATAAAAGGCGTTTGTTAATCGGTTGGCGCTTGTGGCTTACCGAAAAAGTCATTTCTAAGTGGATGTATAAAGGCCGCCATTATCAGATTGCTTTCATGGCAAAAGATAACCATGACAATCCAGATGAACGCATAGCTGAAGATATTCGCATAGCAACGGAAGATGCCATTGCATTGGGGCATTCCCTTTTTTACAGTATTTTGTTGTTGGGTAGCTTTACAGAAATTCTCTGGCGATTATCTGGTACGGTCTTCATTAACTTGGGTGTGTTTTCCTTTTCTATCGCGGGTTATTTGGTTTGGATTTCGATAATTTATTCAATTTGCGCATCGCTATTGGGATGGTGGATGGGTAAACCGCTAACTGCGGCAACCAATGCCCGGCAAAATGAAGAGGCTAATTACCGGTATGGCTTAATAAAGGCACGAGAAAACTCCCCGGCAATCGCTTTGATTCATGGTGAAGACAATGAGCAAAAGCGGTTTAAAAATTCATTTCAAGCAATTATAGATACATATCAGCAACAAACGGATGCCTGGAAAAAAATTCAGATATTTACATCGGGTTATTCAGTTGCATCAATGGGATTGCCGCTTTTAGTGGCTGCGCCCCGTTATATTATCGGGGCAATTAGCCTTGGAACCCTAATGCAATCTGTCCAGGCGTTTCAGCAGTTGGTTTCAGCGCTTTCCTGGCCGGTCAATAACCTCCCAGGTATCGCTAGTTGGCGTGCTTCTGTTGAGCGGGTGTTGGGTCTGGTTAAAGCCCTTGATGAGTTGGAACATGATATCTCTTGCCTCAATTCCCATCAGATTTGCGTTGGTAAGGGAGAGAAGGGGCTGATAAAGTTTGAAAATTTTAGTATCGCCAATTTAGAAGGGCAGACCGTTTCATCAACTATCAACACCGAGATTAAAGCGGGCGAACACGTGCTGATTTCGGGACAATCCAGCACTGGCGCTAAGCTATTCCAGGCAATATCCGGTTTGTGGCCGTGGGGTACAGGACATATTCAAGTCCCAGAGAACGAGCGCTTATTCTTTATGTCACCTCGACCTTACTTGCCCACAGGATCGCTTTATGCAGCAATTTGTTATCCTAAAGCTGTCAATGAGTTTAAACGGTTTGATCTGGAGAACTTGTTAAGGCAGATAGGGCTTAAAGATTTGATTAAGCAGCTCGACCAAGTTGAGTCCTGGGATAAGTTGTTATCCAGGGAGCAACAGCAGCGTTTAGGCTTGGTTCGGGTTTTGCTGTACCGTCCCAAATGGATCTTTATTCAGGAAGCCCTGGACTCGCTCACGCCGGAAGGCGAAACGCAAATGCTGGGGTTGCTTGAGAAAGAACTGCCAAATGTAGCTATTATAAGTATTACCAATCAGCCGTCGGCAGAAGCCTTCCATCAACGCAAACTAAAAATTTAGCTTTAGGTTATAGTTAACTTAACAATAGGAGATAACATGAACCCATCATTAATTAGTAAAAAAGGCAAAAAACTTCGTGGTGTCAATCTTGGCGCTTGGTTAGTTCTGGAGAAATGGATGACCCCCAGTCTATTTGAAGGATTGAACGCCACGGATGAAACCACTTACTGCGTAGAATTGGGTACTCAAGCCAAAGAAAGATTACAGAATCATTGGCAAACTTTTATCACCCGCGATGATTTTGCCTGGCTCGCAGGTATAGGCATCAATGCCGTGCGTATTCCAATTGGACATTGGATATTCGGTGCAAATTATCCGTATCACCGGACGTATGGCGAGTATCAATATCCGTTTGTTGAAGGCGGTATTGACATACTCGACCAGGCTTTCCAGTGGGCAGAGGAGCTAGGTTTGCTGATTGTGCTGGATTTACATGCAGCGCCTGGCTGTCAAAACGGCTTTGATAACGGCGGCATTAAAGACGTATGTGAATGGCATACGGATGAGAGTTATATCAACCATTCTTTGTGGGTATTGGAACGCTTGGCTGAACGCTATCAAGGCCGTGCGGCCTTACATGGAATTGAAGTATTAAATGAACCTCGTTGGGATGTTGACACCGGCCTACTAAAAAAATACAACACAGATGGCTATTACAATATCCGCAAATATTGTAATCCGGAGGATGTAGCGGTGGTTTTCCATGATGGCTTTCGATCTTATAAAGAATATTTAGGGTTTATGAAGGGACCTGAGTTCGATAATGTTGTATTTGATATACATCGCTATCAATGTTTCGCGCGAGAAGAAATTGATCTGGATATATACGGCCATGTTAATAAAACCGTCGTCGATTGGAAGCAGGAAGCCGATGCTATCATCCAGGAAATGAACCAGTGGACTTACGTCGGCGAGTGGAGCTTAGGGCTTGACCTAAGAGTGGTGTCGCTGTGGGCAGAAGGCCCTTTTAACCATGCCTTGGAAAAAATGGATAAATTTCAAATGGATGTGGCCTATCGTGCATATGCCTCCGCGCAATTAGCAACGTATGAAAAATACCTTGGCTGGTTTTTTTGGAGCTACAAAACGGAAACCACACCGGCATGGTGTTTCCGTGATTGCGTCAAAAACGGCTGGTTACCGGATCGGTTTGATTTTGAATAATTGCAGTCAAAGTTTGATTGAGGAATGAAACCCAGCCGCAACCGTAGCTGGGTTTATTAAATCAGGCTAGGCTAATTCGCTTCAGGCACAACCGCAAACAAGGCGCGGCCCAAGCGTTCGTGGACACGTTGGGTAGGATGGATTTCGTCAAAATACACAAAAGAATCCATCTTGTCTTTATCACAGTTCGGGTAATATTGAAAAATTGCACTGCTGTAACAGGCTTTGTTCGTGTTAGTAAAATTATAGGCTTTGCCATTCCCCGCTATCCCATTAAAAAAAGCGAGCAAATCGAACAGTACAAAATCGCCACCTTTTCGTTTTTTTACATGTTGAACAGTTTCTGCTAGCCTTTTGTTATAAGCAAAGGTTTTTTGGCTACCACGTCTTACTAGGCCGTAATTATGGGTATCCCGTGCCTTTATCCACGTTTCTGGTATTTTACCGATGTCTGGAGAGTTGACCACCAGGAAATGGCTTGCGCCCGCATCAAGCAGTTGCGACATGGCATCACGCAAATTACGCATTGCCTTATCCAACAATTCATGTGCTAGTTGTTCATTGGGTTGATCACGTAAATCCCGTATGTCATTGCCGCCAATGAAAATGATATATAAGGCATCATTGGGTACGTTGCCCTTTTGAGAATACAAAAATGCAGCTACTTGGTTGTTTAGGTCGATTCCGGTAAGATCATCACCAGCTGCCCTTGCACCGGCAACGGCAAAATTATTGCCGAATACGCTGCCAGACAAATAAAGTGACGGTGTTAACGGTAAATTCAGTAATTTTGCCAATTGTTCAACGGCTGGAGCGCCATTGTTAAAGCCGTGTTGATAGGGTGAGGCGTTGAGAAAGTTGTAGTCTGGCAAAATGGCAAGGTTGCCGCTATCTGATAAGCTATCTCCAAAAACGACTAGCTTACTAAACGGCGCAGCAGTTAGGGATAGCGGCGCTAAGAGCAAAATACACAACAGGATTTGTTTATACAGGTTCTTTATCATGGCACTTACTCCAGTTAAGGTTAATGAAACGCAATCTAGCTAAGGCTGGGGTTTGTAGTTTCTCGCCCCAGCCTAGAGCCTCTACAACTGCTTTTTATCTAAGCTGTTGATAGTATGTTGACAAAGCTTTAATCTCAGATTCACTGAGTTGCTTGGCAATCAGCCGCATACGGCTGTAGATGTCATTGTGGCGTTGGCCGTTTTTGTAGGCCAGCAATGTCCGCGCAAAATAATCTGCTTGTTGTCCAGCAAGACTTGGAATATCCATTTTTTCGCCTTGTCCATTTGCGCCATGACAAACAAAACACGGAGGAAGAATGCGTTTGCCGTCACCTGCTTCCACCATTTTTTCGGCAGCGCTCACAATTTTGTCGTCGTTGGCCGATTTTGGTAACGAAATCGATGCAAACCAAGCAGCAACATCAGCAGCATCTTGTTCCGATAGGCTTTTAGCGATACCAGTCATGGATTCATTGCTGCGATCATCGTTAAAATAATCACGTAATTGTTTGTACGTATAATTAGCGACTTGACCTGCCAACGCGGGAACAGTAGGAATAATTTCGCCGTCTCTGTTTTCGGCGGGCAGACCTTCGCCACGCTGCCCATGACATGCTTTACAGGAATCAGCGAGAATCTGGCCTTTTCCCGCATCCCCATTTTTGACAAAATTTAAAGCCCCTGGTGTCCAAGCAATTTGAGAACCCGAGTCACCCGCATTGGCTAAAACCGGAAGCAGCGAAATAACCAGGATAAGAATTCGTTCTTTCATTAGTATCCCCACGCTGGTGAACCAAAGGTTTCCATAAAAAAGAACTGTAAGATAGGTACGCCAAAACTCACAGCCATTAATACCGCAATGACTCGATTCCACAGTTTAAAATCATTGAGATACTCAGGCAAAGCACTCACTGGATGAATAGGTTCTGCATATTCAATCTGTTGGCTGAATTCCTCTGTTGCCGGATTTAATTGTGTTTTGGCCAAGTTATAGATGAATAAACAGGCTGATCCCAGCAATATTAGGCCACCAAATATCATGGCAAGTTCGTAAGGTTTCCAAGCTAAGGTCAGTAAGGTGTTATAAACCACGCTCGATATACGTCGCGGTTGACCAAGTAAGCCTAAAACATGCCAAGGGGTTGTTAGGATGCTCATTCCGATAAACCAAGTCCATAGTTGGATTAAGGCCATGGAATTGGAAAATAAAGGCTTCTTCACCAACAAAGGCCATATGTAATAGGCGATAGCAAAATACATGATGACCGTCGTACCGGCAAAAATAAGGTGGAAGTGTCCTGGAACCCACGCCGTGTTATGTATCATAGCGTTCATGGCATAACTGGCATTGACAACCCCGCCAAAGCCGCCCAGGATGAGCATCAACAACGATAGGATCACTGCCAGTACCATCGAGTTAGACCAAGGCAAACTGCCTATCCAACCGAACAAGCCTTTCCCGCCACGCAAGCGTCCGGCGATTTCCAATGACGCAATTACGGTAAAACCAGTCACTAACGTTGGTATGGAAACCACAAACGTACCAATGCCATGCAATATTTTCCAGCCCTTGGCTTGTTCTGGATCCATATAGAGGTGATGGAAGCCGATGGGCAGTGCAAATACCGCTAGCACGATAAATGCAGCCCTTGCTATTTCATCGCTGAACAGGAAGCCACCCGCTTGTTTCGGGACAAAAACATAAAAGGCCGTATAAGCAGGTATCAGCCAGAAATAGACGATTGGGTGCAATGTCCAGGCGAATAAGGTTCGTGCCAATCCAGCATCCACCGTATCAATCCATCCCAATGCCAACGGAATGGCTTGAAAAAGCACTTCCAAAGCCACACCTACGCTAGTCCACAGCCATAGCAAGGCATTAGCGGTGGTTGCAAACATGGCTAACGGCACAGGCTGATTGGGATTGGCTTGTTTCCATTGCTTAAACATTACCAACATGATGGCGCACCAGACCCAGGAGCCAACAATAAGCAATGTTGCCCCGAAGTAAAACGCGACATGCGCCTGAATCGGCAAATAGAAGGTGTACAGGACGGAAGCTTTGCCTGTCAGCAAAGGTATTGCCGCCATCACAGTACCCAACAGGGAAATCCAGAATCCAGACCATGCCAATTTGGGATTCCATACCGGCACTTTTAGGCTGGTAGATGCCGTATAGTAGCCAAACCCCATGATAAAGAAAGTGGTCAAGACAAATCCCATCAACACCCCATGGGTACTGACCGAGGCAAAATACACCGTAGGTGAATCCAGCGCGGGAATAAATCCGCTGCGCTCCAACACCTGATATTCACCCATAAAACAGGCCAGGATAAAGGCGATAAAAGCCACCCATAAATGGCTTAAAGTTAATTTGCGCTCTGCTGCATCATTCATTGTTTGATTCCTTTTTTGCAGGCAGTTTCAGGGGAGCATTGCCAATCTTCTTTGGCAATCACGGAAATATTGCTCCACATGTGGTTGTGGCCTAAACCGCAGTATTCGTTACATAACACCGGATATTCGCCGGGTTTGGGAAAGGACGTGGTGATTTCTGCCACATACCCTGGGACAATCATGGTGCTCATATTGGTCATAGGGATATGCACACCGTGCAATACATCCATGCTTACCCAGCGGAAAGTCAGTTTGGTTTCTGCTGGAACTGAGATATGTTTGGGGAAAAATGAATATCGCCCCGCCACCATCCTGACCATGATTGCGCCTTTGTCATCGAGTTGAACTCCTAAATTGTTTTCTGCAAATTCTTTGCTCAAATGGAGTCGTGCAGAGTCAATGGTTTCAACCTTGCTCGGTGGATTAACGCCGTGAAAAAACGCATCAGTCATAATAATGGCAACCAGCAGGCCAATAATCAACAGCGATATATTGATCCATTTGCGCTCCAAATGATCGACATGTACCGTGCGGAGTTGGGCGACAAAATCTTGGAGAAAATCCATGCACTTTCCTGTCAGGTCATGACATTTTTGGATAATGACATCTATTTGCATATATATTTCCTAACTGATGATGCCGCGTGGGATAAACACACCAAAATAAAGGAACAGCCAAGCAATAACCATGCTGCCAATAACAGCAGCCAGTAAAGCAAACGTTCCGACCGGCGAGCTTTCAAGTATAAGTTGACGTTCTTCTTCATCCATTTGACTTAGTGCCTCAGTGAATATTATGTGTAAGGCTGCACAATCAAACCAAGGTAAGTAAATTTTTGAGATACTTGGCAAGTAATGTGCGGCACAAGGTGTTAAAGCTGCGCCAGTTTACAAGAAGCGATGAACGGGAATTTGATTTAGATCAAACAAATGGTTGTGAAGGGTAGCACACCGAATTGCGGGGAATGAGCCGCTAACTTTTTGGTTATAGATTCGGCCTTATGAAGGTTTAACTTCCGTTCGCCTTGAGCCTGTCGAAAGGCGGGTGTGCTTCGAATCTCAGCACGAACGGTTCAAACATTAAAAGGCCGAATCAATAGTAGTAAAAGGATCTGGTTTAACGCCGCCATTCAGCGACTATTTTTTGACATTCGGCATTCCATTGGCACTGATCTTGATCCTGGCAAGATTCACTCGGTTTTGCCCTAAAACAGGGATGGTTATTGCTGGCTGTTTGAATAGCCCGAATTAACGCCAACTTTGAATCAATACGTTCCGGTTTATGCACCCCAATAGCCTTAGCCAGTTGTTGTAAGCCCGTTATTGTAATAGCCCCGTCTTCCCTGAAAACCGATAAAAACAAATCTATCAGCATTTCGATATAGTCATGTTCGGCTTCTAGCCAATCAGTCTGTTCATAACCGACAATAAACCCTCTAGCTTCGGCTTTATAATAAGCAGCATCGGAAATCCACTGCTGCCGTGAAATGTTACCTATTTGTTGCTTTAATGGCTTAAATAATGGCGGCTTTAGTTGTTGACGAGAATTGTTTTTAACTGAGAGCTTATTGTTTTTGTTCAAGAGTGGCGGATTTTGGGTAAACTGTGACTTAAGTATGCGCGACTCAGAATCAGGTTTCATAAGAACATCTCCGAAAGCATAGGCGGGCGAGGGTTCTGACATATATTCTCTTGTGATAAAACGCCATTACAACAAAAGAAATAAAAAAGACTGCAATTACGATGAATGTAAGTTGTAAAAGTTCAAGATTTTAATAACCTGACATAAATAACTATAGGAACAATAGGATGGAATCAATTTTCCACAAAGTAGACTGCCTTCATTGTAGGCTCTCTGAGCTTTGCCTTCCTCATGGACTAACGCAAGAGGAGGTTTCTCAGCTCGAAACCATTGTCAAGCGAAAGCTCCCCATAAAATTAGATGAGTATTTGTATAGGCAAGAAGATCAGGCGCAAAGTGTATTTACAGTGAAATCAGGATCGTTCCGCAGCTTTATTTTAGGCAAAGACGGAACTGAACAAACCATTGGCTTTTATCTGCCGGGGGAATTAATGGGGCTGGATGCCTTACAAAATGGCTATTTCCGTTGCTCCGTTGTGGCGCTGGAAACGGCGACAGTTTGCGAACTGCCATTACCACGCCTTAATGAATTATGCAGCAAAATGCCCAGCTTACAGGCTCAACTTATGCGCATTATCGGCAAAGAAATTGTTTCAGATCATGACAAGATAGTTCTCCTCGGAAACCGCTCGGCACGAGAAAAAATGGCGACATTTTTGCTGATGTTATCCCGTCGCTACAGTGCATTAGGTTTTTCAAGCACAGAATTTAACCTGTCCATGCGCCGTCACGATATAGCTAACTTTCTAGGTTTAACCATAGAGACGGTGAGTCGACAATTGACCGAACTAAGCAATAGCGGGATTATCACCGTCAAACAGCGAGGCGTACAAATCAACAAGCTGGACTCGCTTAAGGCAATCGTAGAGCCTTGCTTACCTAATCATTTTTCATTTACAAATTAAATACACTTTCCACCGCGCAACGGGGGGCGAACTTACGGTTTCGTAATACCCGCCCCTACAACAACTAATCGTTCGTTTTAACTAAGTAACGCACTTTAGTTAAGGTCTGTTGCCAACCAGAAACCTATTAAACTGTTTACCTAGAACACCACTGTCCACATGACCTAACAAATGGATCGAACAGATCCTTGATCCATTATTTAGTTACTGCATCGGATGCCTTATTACCTTGCATTTTACCTTCATCACTTCCAATACAGGCTGTAAGTGAAGCAACTGCGATAATGAGTATTAATAATTTACTGATGATTTTCATAAAAATTCTCTCTTTTAAGTTTTTAATTTAGCATTCCTGTTGTCAATTGGAGCTGACATCAAGAAATCGATCCCACCCTCAGAGGGCGAAGCCATTGTCATTCAATTTGATTGAATAAGTTTTGATCTAAATCAAAGAATGGGTGGAAATGTATTTAGGGAATCTCTAAAAATCCCCTCTCCCCCTAGGAGAGGGCAAGGGTGAGGGTTGTAAATACTTGATTTTAAACCCCTCATCCCAACCTTCTCCCGAAGGGAGAAGGAGCTTTTTGAATTTTTAGAGATTCCCTTTATTGCTTTATCGCGTTTGGAAAGTTCACTTGTGGCAAGCGCTTTTGTAAGGTTTTGGGTACAATCGAAGCCAGTTTTTCCTGATTATGTGGGATATGCACACCTGAAGATAAGCTTATGAACGAGTATCTGCGTAATTCACCCATCAAATATTTCATTCCTGGTGTCCTGTTAGCTGGGCTTATCTGGCTCAGTTATGCTGTATTACGTGATTTTTTACTCTCTATTACGTGGGCATTCATTATTGCTTACATAATGTGGCCATCCTATCAATGGCTTAAAGCAAAATTGAATGACAATGCAACGCTGAGCGCTGCTGTTATGACAGGGATAATTTCGACATTTATTGTGCTTGCGATCTATTGGCTAGTGATTATGTTGCAAGAAGAAGTCAACGTTGTTTATCAATTTCTGTTAACGAACTTTGCGCATCCGCCCAAGTATTTACCCGAAAATATCAGCCAAATTCCCTGGTTAGGTCATTATCTACAAGATTATCTCGATCAATTAAATGCCGATGAAGATGGGGTGAAAGCACAACTAATTGATTGGGCAAAACAATGGCTAGGAGAATTTGGCAGGTTTCTGGGTGGCGTTGGGCGCTATCTCATGAAACTTGGATTCATTTTAGTGACCTTGTTTTTTTGTTTCCGTGATGGCTGCCAAGGTGTCAATCAATTACGCCAAGGTCTCAGTTATTTTTTGGGTAAATACCAGAATATCTATCTAAAAGCAGCCGGAGACACAGCCCGTGCCGTGGTTTACGGCTTAGTACTTGCTGCATTAGGGCAGGGCTTGATGGCAGGTATCGGCTATGCGGTAGCAGGAATTAATGCGCCCGTATTATTGGGCGCAATCACCGCACTGTTAGCTATGATTCCTATGGGAGCCACATTGATATGGTTGCCTATTAGTTTTAGCTTGATTCTTTCAGATCAGCCTTGGCAAGGAATCGGATTGTTGCTTTGGGGTATTTTTGTCATTAGTACCGTGGATAACGTCATCCGGCCTTTGGTTATCAGTGGTGCAGGGCAGATACCCTTTTTAGTGGTTCTGTTCGGCGTTTTTGGTGGACTTACTGCTTTTGGCGCGGTAGGTTTATTTTTAGGCCCGATCATTTTGTCGGTTTTGCTGGCAGTCTGGCAAGCCTGGTTGAAACAGCAGAAAAACAGCGCTTAAGCATAGGTATCTACCCCCCTCTCCCTCGAGGGAGAAGGCTGGGATGAGGGGGATGTAAATAGTTGATTTTATTACGTTGAAAAGTTGTGTAGATACCTATGGCGCTTAAGAGGATTTTTACGGCCTGTTCTAAATCCTTCGATAAACTTAAGGAAACCTCTAATAATTCAAAAAACTCCTTCTCCCTTCGGGAGAAGGTTGGGATGAGGGGATTAAAATCAATCAGTTACAACCCTCACCCTAGCCCTCTCCCAGAGGGAGAGGGGATTTTTAGAGATTCCCTTAAGAGGGTTCTGTCGAAGGGCTTAATTAGGGATGCTCTAACACAAAAATCAAAAATATTATGTGAATAATTACCTTGTTAACACAAAGGTATAGGTATTATCATCGGTCTAGTAAGAAAAACCTCCTCCTTTCGGAGAGAATATGCGTTATCTGCTTATCCTATCGCTAGTTTTATTTTCGCCATTGAGTTGGTCAGAAGAGGATGTTGTCGGTAAAAACTGCCCCAGCAAATACGGCGCGAAGCTGGTTTCAATACAAGGCAAGCTGTTCTTTGACCCTGAAAGCAAAGGTCAATGGCAGCTAGGACAACTCAATCAAATTGTTTGTGAAGGCAGTCGGGTACGGGTAGAAGCCAACAGTCGGGCTTCATTATTGCTGACTAACGGTATAGTCTTGCGGCTCGATCAAGGCACTGTGCTTTCATTAAATGGCCTTGCCCCATACAAACCCACCTTATTGGATTTGTTCAAAGGTTATATACATTTTATTAGCCGAACACCTTCGCAATTGGAAATTACTACGCCGATTGCCAATGCAGGTCCAGAAGGTACCGAGTTTGCCATGCGCGTTGATGATAATAGTGCCTCACTCTGGGTTTACGAAGGTGCGGTAAAGTTTTTCAACGACAAGGGCAGCGTTCGTCTTAGTCCAGGCCAGGGCGCACAAGCCCACAAAGGCCAAGCCCCACAAGCGCAGATCAACATCAAACCGCAAGATGCCGTCAATTGGGCACTGTACTACCCGCCGCTGCTGCCTTATCCTGATGCAAAAACAATGATCGACAGCGACATTCGCACGGCGATACGGGATTTCCGCCAAGGCCGTGTTGATGTCGCCTTAGCAAGTTTAGATGGCTTATCGCCAGGACAACAAACGCCCTATTTTTACAAAGTACGCGGTGCCATGCGGCTTACCGTCGGGCAAGACAAGCTTGCCTTGCAAGACATTCACGCTTTGCTGGCAAACAAGCCCAACGATGCCGAAGCCTTAGCCTTGCAATCGGTGCTGGCGTTAACGCAAAACCGCAAAGACGAAGCTTATGACCTGGCAAACCAAGCGATTGCCGCTAATTCACAATCCGCCAGCGCTTATTCGGCGTTATCGTATGCCGAACAAGGCCGTTTTCAACTGGAAAAAGCCCAAGCCGCCGCCGACCAAGCAGTCAAACTCGCACCACATGACGCGATGTTGTGGGCGCGTAAGGCAGAACTGGAACTGTCCCAAGGCTTAACTTCACAAAGCAAGCAAACCGCCCAAAAAGCCTCAGAACTGGATGCCACGCTGGAACGGACGCAAACCGTCATGGGTTTTTCATATCTGTTGCGGATGGATACCGATGAAGCCTTACAAAGCTTTGAAAAAGCCATAAAGCTCGATTCCACCTCGCCGTTGGCACGTTTGGGCTTAGGTCTGGCAAAAATTCGGGACGGTGATTTGGCAGAAGGCCGTCAAGATCTGGAAATTGCCGCCATCCTCGATCCGAATAATTCCTTAATCCGCAGCTACCTGGGTAAAGCGTATTACGAAGAAAAACGTAGTTCCTTGGCGGAAGATCAGTTTGGTTTGGCTAAGGAACGTGACCCTAAAGACCCTACGCCGTACTTTTACGATGCCCTCAAAAAACAGACCGAAAACAGGCCGGTAGAAGCATTGCAGGATTTACAGAAGGCAATGGCGTTGAATGATAACCGTGCCGTCTACCGTTCCAAACAATTACTGGATGCCGACAGGGCGGCGCGTGGGGCGAGTTTGGCGCGGATTTATGATAATCTCGGTTTTGAACAACGCGGTGCGGTTGAAGCGGCGAGTTCCTTGCAACTTGACCCAACCAATTTTTCCGCCCATCGTTTCTTATCGGATACCTATGTCAGTCAACCGGGCAGGGAAACCGCACAACTCAGTGAACTCCTGCAAGCCAAAATGCTGCAACCGATTAATATAAATCCGGTTCAACCGCATTTGTCGGTGTCACAACGTGGTTTGTTGAATGCGTCCGGTATTGCTAATTCATCGTTTCAGGATTTTACGCGGGTATTCGAAGGTAATCGTCCGCAATTGCTGGTGTCCGGTGTCGCTGGAAATCAAGGGATATTAGGTGATGAAGTGGTTTTAAGCGGAATTTATAATAAGTTTTCTTATAGTTTGGGTCAATATCATAATCAATCCGATGGTATAAAAAAAGATAAAGACGAACTCGAACTAAATAAAAACAAAATATTACATGATATTTATGACGTATTTTTACAAGCGAATATAATAAAAAACTTTGATGTTCAATTTGAATATATTAATAGGCAAACTTACTTGAGTAATACAAATCAAAAAATTCCTGGATCTGTTAATGATAACTCAATAAGAACTGGATTTCATTGGCAGCTTTCTGAAGCAGATCATATTTTAGGTTTGTATACCCATAAAATTTATTCTCAAAATGATTTTCACATAGTAAATTCTGATGACCCAGAAACTCCTGATTTTAAAGATAACTTTATGTTTAATTCAAATAATTTGGAGGTTCAACATATAAAAAAAACCAATTTAATAAATATCACATCTGGTTTTAGTTACTATGGACTTAGCGATGTGAATACACAATATATTGAAGGAGGCAAAAAAAATTCAGAAAAAGAACCTATACAAGATGGTTTTAATATATATATGTATACTATTTTAAGAATGATAGATCAGTTAAATCTTGTAGCAGGTTTTAGTTATGATAAATACGATCCAGACGTAAATAACACCAAAAACTTAAGTTATGACTCAAAGTGGAACCCTAAATTCGGTATCCAATGGGATATGTTTAAACATGCTAAATTAAGGGCAGCGTATTTTACTGGATACAAAAAACCATATTTAGTCAGCCAGTCAATAGAACCTACACAAATAGCTGGTTTCAATCAACAATTTGATGATATTAATAACAGAGCATACGAATTTTATGGAGCTGCGCTTGATTTATCATGGCCACAATTTTTTTTCGGGACTGAAGCAAGTCATCGTAATGTTTTTGATAATAAAAATGTAAAAGAAAGCTTTACAGATTCACTAAAAAGC
>NZ_JBEBKJ010000050.1:0-26853 GCF_040079455.1 Methyloglobulus sp.
CCCGCCGGGTTGATCTTCCAGAGCGTACCGTAGCCAGTTGTACCTCCAGTTTGAGTCGTGCCATACAGGCTGCCGTCGCTGCCGAAAGTGACCCCAGCGGATGGGAAATAGCCAGTAATCCTATCAAAGCTGTGCAGTACGCTGTATACCGGTGCAGTGACTGCCGCCTGCGCGGGCAGGGCGGCAACGCCAGCCAACACGCTAACGACAGCAAACAGCCTTAACCAGGCTGAAAATCGTGGGCTTTTAAACCGAGGTAAACCCCGTGCTGCCCAGAGTTTTGTAGGCTTTAACGCGATACTGCCGTTCCAGTCGCCAGTACTAACGGCGTAGTTAGGGGGGGGGCTGTGGCTACCGAAACAGCCTTAACAAAGGCAAACTTCATAGATGACTCCTGATAAAAAGGGTTATTAAAATAAGTAAAAATTAGCGCATTCTGCTAGTGTTCTGTTACGGCCCTGAGTGTGACGGGGTAGTTACCCCGTCACTCACGTTTTGCCGATGGATATGGGGTTTTGTGCCATGTTAAAAACCTACGAACGGGGCAACATGCCCCGTCCGGCTGGGCAAAAAGCATCATTGGTTGTGACTAACAGAATAAATACGTCTCTGCGCTCCCGCATATTATCTACTCTGAGTTGAACTGTCAACACAGCTAACTATAGCTAACAATCAGATTTATTCAACTGACGGGGCTAACGGTATCTACGGCCTATCTTCTCGAATTAATTTGACGAATAACCTTCATTCCTTACATTGACAAAGTGTCAATGTAACCTTAAAGTCTTACTTTTTTCTTACTTCGAGTGATTTGTAATGGATTCCGTTAAACTTTCCAGCAAAGGCCAAGTGATTATTCCTAAACCGATACGCGATGCCTATCATTGGGACACGGGGCAAGAACTCACGCTTATCGATACCGGCAGCGGTATTCTGTTGCAACCGAAAGCGCCTTTTGTCGAATCGGCACTCGACGATGTGGCGGGTTGTTTGCTTTACACAGGAAAGCCTAAGTCAATTGTTGAAATGGATAATGCCGTTGCGGAGGGCTTAAAAACGCAGTTTTATGATTGCAGTTGACACCAAGATTATCGTTCGCCTATTAACCCAGGATGATGCCGAGCAATACCAAAAAGCCCATCGATTATTTGCCAGCAATGAGATTTTTATTGCCGATAGCGTCATTCTTGAATGCGAATGGGTGTTACGGTTTGCATATCAGTTTGATTCTGAACAAATCAATACGGCAATGACCAAGTTGTTCGGCTTGCCGAATGTACATCTAAATCATCCCGCTTTGTTGGCGCAGACGCTTGCCTGGCATTCGCAAGGATTAGATTTTGCCGATGCTTTTCATCTTGCCTTTTCGCAACATTGCAAAACATTTTGTTCTTTTGACAAGAAGATGATTAAGGCAGCCAAGCATATTGATGGCTGTAAGGTTGTTTTGCCGTAAGTTTCGATCTTCATAAAAAACATCCCGGAAATTCAAGATGCCAAGTAAAATAGTAGGCATAAAAGGCTAGATTTAATGTATTACAAACTTAAAGGATAAAACTTGAAACCCGTAAAAATAGGTATCATCGGTTTAGGCACGGTCGGCGGCGGCACGGTGAATGTGCTGAAACGCAACGCCGAAGAAATCGCTCGTAGAGCGGGGCGGCAGATCATCATCACGCGTGCGTCCGCCAAGGATTTAAGCAAGCAACGCATTTGCGATACCCAAGGGATTGCCTTAACCACAGACCCTTATGAAATCATCAACGACCCTGAGATAGAAATTGTCCTGGAGTTGATCGGTGGTGCAGGCGCGGTTAAAGACATGGTGTTGGCGGCAATTGCCAACGGCAAGCATGTCGTCACCGCCAACAAATCGCTGATTGCCTTGCACGGCAACGAGATTTTCGCCAAGGCCAGTGAGCTAGGTGTGATCGTCGCCTTTGAAGCCGCAGTTGCTGGCGGCATTCCGATTATCAAAGCCATCCGCGAAGGCTTGAGCGGCAACCAAATCCAGTGGCTTGCCGGAATTATCAACGGTACCGGCAATTTCATCCTGACTGAAATGCGCGATAAAGGCCGCGATTTTTACGACGTGCTGGCGGAAGCGCAAGCATTAGGCTATGCCGAAACCGATCCCACGTTCGATGTCGAAGGCATTGATGCCGGGCATAAGCTAACCATCCTGGCCTCAATTGCTTTCGGGATTCCCTTGCAGTTCGATAAAGTCTTTACCGAAGGCATTACCCAAATTACCCGCGCCGATGTGGAATATGCCGAGCAATTGGGTTATCGCATCAAGCATTTAGGTATTGCCAGAAAAATGCCGGAAGGCATTGAATTAAGGGTGCATCCTACGCTAATCCCAGAACGCAGGTTAATTGCCAATGTGGATGGCGTGATGAATGCTATCGTGGTTAAAGGCGATGCGGTAGGGCCTACCCTTTATTATGGCGCAGGCGCAGGTGCTGATCCTACGGCTTCATCAGTCGTTGCGGATGTGATTGATGTTGTTCGTGCGTTAACCAGCGACCCTGAAAACCGCGTTCCGCATTTGGCATTTCAAGCCGATGCTTTGCACGATATTCCAGTTTTGCCGCCAGAGCAATTTAAGACCGCTTATTACTTACGGCTTAATGCAGAAGATAAACCCGGTGTTTTGGCTGATGTTACCCGCATCCTGGCCAAACACCAAATCAGCATTGATGCCATTATCCAGAAAAAAGCGCTGGATGACAGGGCACTGATACCTATTATTTTGCTCACACAAATCACCCTTGAAAAAGAAATGAATGCGGCAATCGCCGAGATTGAGTCGTTGCCGACCGTGACCGGAAAAGTCAACCGCATTCGCCTGGAAACCTTAGGATAACTATGTCTGCCCATACCCATTACACTGGATTAATTAACCGCTACCGTGATCGTTTGCCAGTCAACGATGAGACCCGTATTATCACTTTAAATGAAGGCAATACGCCTCTGATAAAGTTAGAAAATATTCCGAAAATGATTGGCAAAGATGTCGAAATTTTCGTCAAGTTTGAAGGCTTGAACCCGACAGGCTCATTCAAAGACCGTGGTATGACCATGGCAATTACTCAAGCCGTCTCAGAAGGCTGTAAGGCGGTGATCTGCGCTTCTACCGGAAATACCTCGGCTTCGGCAGCAGCTTATGCAGCACGGGCTGGCATTAAATCTTTCGTCTTAATTCCCGATGGCAAGATTGCCATGGGAAAACTGGCGCAAACTTTAATGTATGATGCCACCATTATTCAGATTAACGGCAACTTCGACCAAGGCATGAATTTGGTCAAAGAAATAGTCGATCACGCGCCAGTGACGATTGTAAACTCGATCAACCCCTATCGTCTGCAAGGGCAAAAAACGGCGGCTTTTGAGATTGTTGATGATTTAGGCGATGCGCCCGATTACCACTGTCTACCAGTTGGTAATGCGGGAAATATTTCAGCCTACTGGATGGGT
The DNA here is from genome assembly GCF_040079455.1 of Methyloglobulus sp. Taxonomy (GTDB): domain Bacteria; phylum Pseudomonadota; class Gammaproteobacteria; order Methylococcales; family Methylomonadaceae; genus Methyloglobulus. The sequence continues at coordinate 3,481 of NZ_JBEBKJ010000050.1, forward strand.
TACAAAGAATATTCAACTGATAGCGCAACACATAAAGCGGTAAGCAAAAAACGTCCCATGATGTGCGGTTATCAGGCGGCAGGTGCTGCGCCGTTTTTGGCAGGTCATCCTATCGAGCATCCAGAAACCATCGCCACCGCTATCCGCATCGGCAATCCGCAATCCTGGGATTTGGCCTGGGTTGCACATAATGAATCCGGCGGTTGGTTTGATAAATTTACTGACGAAGAAATCTTAGTAACACAAAAAATGTTGACGCAATATGAAGGTATATTCTGCGAACCCGCCTCGGCAATATCGCTTTCAGGCGCTATCAAAGACATTAAATCCGGCAAAATTCCAGAAGGTAGCAGGATAGTTTGTACCCTTACAGGCAATGGCATAAAAGATCCTGATACCGCCATCAAACAATGTGCCTCAGCACGGATGGTGACGATAGAGCCGGAGTTGAATGCGGTTAAGAAAGCGATTTTGGATAATATGTAATTGGGGTGTCTCTTTATAAATTAGGTTGTTGCCGATGCAAGGAGATGCCTGATTCTATGTGATGCAGGGCGGGGTTAAACCCTGCCCTTACCGTTTTGATGTTATTAATTTTACGAAAAGTTCAGAATTAAAACGTCAGCCAAACTAAGTATTATGGTTGCCTTACCTTTTACAACGGGAAACAAACACACTCAACTTTAGGCTATCAGTCGCCATTGGAATTTGAACGCTAATTTTATAAGAAAGTGGGCTAGTGCAAACAGCAGTTGCCAATAATCTGGCGTCTTTTGACTACCTGAGGCATTTGCTCACTGAACTGCCTAAACTTAGCAGGACAATGAGCCCGAGGCATTAGACCAATTTCTGCCGTGGAACTTGACTGAAAAATTTCAGGCTTTAAATCAAGTGACGTAATTTGTTTACGTGGGCGCACTCAAAATTGACGCTCACGAATAAACAATAAAACCTTGGAGTCACGAATGAACCTCTCAAACCATCTGTTCTTCACCACAAGCTGCGAACAGGCGCTCGAGTTCTATACAGAATGCGGCTTTGGGTCGGTTGTTTCCATCCTTCGCCACGGCGAAAACGGAATGCCCGTCCGCACTGAATCGATGCGCGGCAAAACCATGCATGCGCAGTTTGAAGGGCCTGGGGTACGTTTTTTCGCCTCGGATAATGACGATGCGGAGCCTATGCGCGGCTCTTCTATGATCTTTATGGGAACCTCTAATAATCCCCTCTCCCTCTGGGAGAGGGCTATAATTGCTTGATTTTATTACCCTCATTCAGGCCTTCTCCCAGAGGGAGAAGGAGTTTTTTGAATTTTTAGAGATTCCCTTATGTTGGATGGTCGTGAGCAAACCAATCGTCTTTTCACTCTCCTCGCAATCGGCGGCCAAATTACCACACCCCTTGCCGTGCAGCCTTGGGGAGACTATTTTGGCAAATTAACAGATCGGTTCGGTGTGCAGTGGATGTTCAATTGCACATCTAAAATGTGAACCTGTTGCCGGAAAGGTTTATATCGTTCCCAAGCCCAGCACTTGGAACGATAAAATATTTTTAACCTATCAATTAAGAATTTTGCCCGTCATGAAAAGAAAAACATTTTTAAGCGTTGCATCATTTATCGCCTTGGCAGTCGGTACATTCGCGCTTATTGCCCCAGCTATTTTGCTGGAGAGCAAGGGCGTAGTGGCAAGTGCAGCGACTGAGGTATGGGTGCGTGAAGTGGGTGCTTTACTGATTTCAGTAGGTGTATCGCTCTTTCTCGTCCGAGACCATGGTGATTCCCCGACGCTTAAAGCATTTTTTATCGGCAATATTATGTTGCAATTAAGCTTGTTGATTATTGAACCGCTCGCCTACGCCAACGGCATCATTACCAAGCTATCTGGAATTGTACCGAACACAATTCTTCATATTCTGTTGGTGAGTGGGTTTATTTATTATTGGGCAAAAATGCAGAGGTCTAACCGCGCTTAACAATTTTTTTAATATCAGGATAAAACAATGACCAGCAATTCATACAAAAATACTTGGGAAACTTACACGCAATCATGGGCAGAAATAGACACGTCGAAACGCTTCGCATTATTCGAACAATGCTTAAGTCCCGGTTGCGTGTATACCGACCCACTTATGCAGGCTACAGGATACGAGCAATTATCTGGATATATGACTGAGCTTCAAAAAAACGTACCCGGAGTAAAATTTGTGACCACCGATTTTAAAAACCACCATGATCGAAGCCTGACACATTGGAATATGGTCGATGGCGAGGGCAACAACCTTGCCCAAGGTACAAGTTATGGTCTGTATGGGGCTGATGGACGGTTAACACAGATGTCTGGATTTTTTGATCCACCTGTTGGCTAAAAAACAATGACCGCCAGCACTGAATTTACGGAATTCGTTTTAGAGTTTCTGGAACCGCTATTCCCCGTACGAATAGCCCGTTTTTTTGGTGGTGCGGGGGTATATTTTGATAGCGTGCAGTTTGCCATGATTATGCACAACACCCTGTATTTTGCAGTGGATGAATACACTCGAAAGAAGTACGAGAAAGCAGGAATGCAGCCGTTTTCGTATGTGACCAAAAAAGGACAGGTTCAAGTTCGTAAATATTTTGAATTGCCAGAAGAGGTGCTGAATGACCCCGAACAACTACAGCTATGGACGAATGAATCTATACAGGTAGCCTACAATACCAAAAAACCTAAGAAAGTGCCTAAACGTTCGATTTAAAAGAGCGATACACCGGAAATGGCTAATAACTAAGCAATATAGTAAACTACGCTTGTTAATAACCTGAATAAAACCCATGACAGCCACCGACAACGTACACCCACAAGAAATCCACAAATTCGGCTCAATGGCGGAACGTTGGTGGGATGAGCAAGGTGAATTTAAAACTTTGCATGACATTAATCCGCTACGATTGGAATTTATCCAGCGTTATGCTGCGCTTGAAGGACAACGGTATGTTGATGTCGGTTGCGGCGGTGGGATTTTGACCGAGGCACTGGCAAGGCACGGCGCTGATGCGACGGGTATTGATCTCAGTGAAGACCTAATTGATGTCGCTGACTTGCACGGGCTTGAATCAGGCATCAGCGTACATTATCAAAAAATCAGCGCAGAAGATTTGGCAAGCCAGCAACCCGAAAGTTCCGATCATGTCACCTGTATGGAAATGCTGGAACATGTTCCCAACCCAGGTTCCATCATCAATGCCTGCGCGATGTTAGTAAAGCCGGGTGGAATGGTGTTTTTCTCAACACTTAACCGAAAGCCCAAGGCCTATATGTTGGCGATTGTAGCGGCTGAACATCTACTTAAAATGCTGCCTAAAGGTACGCACGATTACAAGACGTTCATCAAGCCGTCGGAATTGTGTCAATCCGCCCGTGCTTGCGGACTTACTTTGCAAGGCATGGTGGGTATTGAATACAATCCATTCACTAAGCAGTTCAGCCTGAGCAAAGATATTGATGTCAATTACATCGCTGCTTTCCAACGTGAATATTAGTAAAACTCCAAAACTTTCAAGTGGCTATACCTTATCCCAGCTCTTGCTTGCAATTGACAAAACACTGCCATGCCGTTAACTAATCAAGTCATTTTGATTACCGGCGCAGGTGGTGGCCTGGGCAGCACAGCAGCTTTAGCCTTAGCTAAGCAAGGTGCAACGATTGTCTTATTGGATAAAAGCATCCCTAAGCTGGAAGCTGTTTACGATACTATTAAAGCAGCAAATGCACCTGAGCCGGTAATGTATCCGTTTGATTTGGCAGGTGCTAATGAAGATGAATATCAAGAGTTAGCCGATAAAATTGAGGAAAAATACGGCTCTCTACAAGGTTTATTGCATTCTGCCGTAGAGTTCACCAGCTACACACCATTAGCGTCTCAAGGCACTAAAGATTGGGGACACACCTTAAACGTCAACCTGAATGCGCCTTTTTTGCTATGTCGGGTGTTATTGCCTATATTACAAAAAAATGAACATGCCGCCATCGTATTCACCTCGGATTCCTCCGTACGGGTTGCACCTGCATATTCAGGCGCTTATGGCGTATCTAAAATTGCACTGGAAGGGTTGGCGAAAATCCTTGCTGAAGAAATGGAATCATCCAACAAAATTCGGGTCAATGTCTTTATTCCAGGTCCTGTGGATTCACCATTACGGAAACGGGCTTACCCAGCAGAAGACAAAAACAGATTACCTGCAATGGAATCCTTAGCCGCCGCTTATTTATACTTGTTTGGCCCACAAAGCATAGGTGTAAACGGTCAGATGATTGATGCCAGAACCTTTCATTTATAACTCACTATCATATATGTCCGAAAGAGAAGATGTTGTTTTAACCCGTGATGTCAATGTCATCACGGTACCTGACGGTAACACAACCACCTTAAACAAGGGTGAAATAGTGACTATTCATCAGGCGCTGGGCAATAGCTATACCGTCGTTACTGAACACGGCAGCATGGTTCGCATTGCCAATACCGATGCCGATGCCTTGGGCAAAGAGCATCACCAGCTACACACCTTGGTATCCGATACTGATAGCGAAGCGGTGGAAAACAACTGTTGGGAAGTGATGAAAACCGTGTACGACCCTGAAATTCCGGTCAATATCGTAGATCTTGGTTTGGTGTATTACTGTAACGTACGGCCATCAGTAAAAGATGAAGCACTAAACGATGTTAACGTCATTATGACGTTAACCGCCCCTGGTTGCGGGATGGGGCCGGTTATTCAAGGCGATGTCGAAAAATGTATCCGCGCCTTGCCGGGTGTGAATAGCGTTAATGTTGAAGTAGTACTCGACCCACCTTGGTCACGGGAAATGATGTCTGAGGTTGCCCAATTGCAGCTTGGGCTTTATTAAATCCTGGGGAATTCCAGCCCTAACCCTTATTATTTCGGATTAAAAGGGCTGGATGTAAGTGAAATGCTGTAAGTGTTTAGATTAAACCCTTGATGTCTCCTAGTTCCTTGATAGCCTTATCCAAGTGTTCATCAATCCCTTTCATTTCGTTTTTCTTAGCCATAGTCCTTGCTTTTTTAATAGTTTCGTTAGTGCGTGAGCGTTCTCTATCAACCACATCGTTTGCGTTAACATCTTTGCCGTAATCCATCGCTTGCTTGATGAATTTGTAGACTTCATCACCTGGTTTGCCTTCAGCGGCAGCAACTTTAGCTTTCTTGAGCTCGCCAATCATCATATCAATAGCATCGGCAGGGGAATATGAAACTCTGCCTTCACCGGCTTCTGCCAGTGCGACTGATGAAAAAGCACCCATAGCCATTGCGATCAGGGAAGAAAGTACGATTGTTTTTAAGGTTTTCATATATTGGGTTATCCTCTTTGTGTGTTGTATAGCGTTGTTTCGGTCAATTCTTAAAATTACCGCGCAGGATTGTATCACGTTTCGATAAATTTTCTTAATCTCAGCCTCTTCCAATATGAAATGAGTCTGAAGGAGTTACGTATTTCCACCAAGGAACGCATCTGAATTGAATAGCTGAAGTCCTAAATCGGTCATGATGCAAGGCATGGTGATCAACAAAATTACAGACCTTGGGTCAGGTCAAGGCGTGTTTAGACGGGACAACAGAAGTCGCTTCGCACGCACCCAAAGCAAAACGCAGTGCCTTTATCGAGCGCGTCCTCACGCGGGTTGGCCACGCCCGCCAAGGTCGTTCTGTCCGTGTGTTGCTGCGCTATATCGAGCGCATGACAGGCTTGTCACGCCAGCAAGTAACCCTAAAATGGTTTTCACTGCGGTGGTGCGTAAACATCTGGACTACGCGCATATTCCGCAATATTGCGCCGGCTTAGTGGACACGTTCTGTGCTGAATTTCTCAACCCTTATGATGCGGCTACTTTAGTTTCGAATTATTTACAAACGTTCGCAAATAATGAGAACTAGTTCACAGTTTAGCGAGAATTGAATTGTTTTGAGATGGGGCGGACGGCATTATTAAGGCGTACTTAATTTTTAGCGTCTACGATGAATACTGATTTTCAGATAAGGAAATCACAGATTTTGGTTGTATTTAGTTGGTTCACCTCGCTTGTTAAAATCTTTATGCAGCGTGTTCCCCAAAAGACTAGGTCTTAAAGATTAGCTATACTTTATCTTTTCAAGAATTACGTTCCGGCTTCGATCTTGCTATCTGTAATTTTTTTTCCTTAAATCAAAAGCTTCTGGTGGTATCAATATCAGCAGAAGATTTTTTTGTCATATAAATGAAATGAGATTTAATTTATGAATAAAACCAATATGATTAGAGGACTGTTTTCTATCATGCTGCTATTGGCCATTACTGTCATAAGCATCGCCGATGCATTTGAAGTGGGAAACGATGCCTCGGTAGGTAATTATCCGAGCTCTATTGCTGAGGGCGATTTTAACGGAGACAAAAAACAAGATCTCGTCGTTACCAACTTTTACAATAACACGGTCTCAGTATTGTTAGGTAACGGTAATGGTAGTTTTCGCTTTCCTGTTAAGTTTAATGTAGGGGCTCGCCCACGCATGGTTCGTACAGCAGATTTGAACGCTGATGGCAAGCTTGACTTGATAGTCGCCAACCATGACAGTAAAAACCTCTCAGTGTTGTCAGGCATTGGCAATGGCACTTTTAAGGCAGCGGTTAATTATCTTGCCGGTGTCGCGCCCTTCTCGTTAGTGTTGGCCGATTTCAATCGTGACAATATTTTAGATGTTGCGGTCACCAACTATACGGCCAATACAGTTTCCTTACTGCAAGGCAAAGGCAAAGGAAGCTTTCTACCACCATCGGCAATTACCGTGGGTAGCAAGCCTAGTTCAATTACAAATGGTGATTTCAACAAGGATGGCTTGATGGATCTTGCTATTACCAACTACGGCAACAATTCCGTCACGGTTTTAATGGGGAATGGAGCGGGTAAGTTCCCTAAAAAAGCCAATTTAATTGTTGGCCCAGGACCTTATTCTATTATCGCGAAGGATTTTAACCGAGATAAAAATGTCGATCTAGCGGTTACTAAATATACGGGAGGCAAGATCGCCATTTTACTGGGTCAAGGGAATGGCAATTTCTTACCTGAGCGTCAACTAGCGGCCGGTGCTTATCCTTGGTCGATAGCCAGTGCAGACTTCGATGGCAATGGCACGCTCGACATAGCGACCACAAATTTTTCTGATGCAACACTATCGGTGTTAAGTGGTAAAGGTGATGGTAATTTTTTACCTAGAGTTGTCTATCCCGTGGGAAGCGGCCCCGCCTCAATTGCTACTCGTGATTTTGATGGTGATCAGCGTCTCGATCTGGCAATTGCCAATCATTACGATGGCACCGTCTCGCTGCTATATGCCACTAACACTACAAAGCCACCAGTAGTTACCCAGCCGCCGCCGACACAGCCGCCTTCAACAACGCCCCCACCACAAACCAGCACAGGCATAACCGCATTAGAGCAGAGCGTTCATCAGAAAATCAACGCCTACCGTGCCTCCCGTGGTTTAAAGGCATTAACGCTGAATTCTGTCATCAGTAATATAGCGCGGACACACAGCCAAAATATGGCATCTGGCAAAGTGGCCTTTGGGCACATAGGTTTCGAAACGCGCATTCAAACGATAGCGAATACCCTTCCTTATGGTGGTGCAGGCGAAAATGTCGGTTCCAATTGGGGGTATAGCGATCCGGCTGCGACAGCCATGGAGGGTTGGTTGCAAAGTGCGCCGCATCTTGCCAGTATTGTCGGAAATTATAGAATGACCGGAATCGGTATAGCAAAAAGTAGTTCGGGTGAAGTTTTTTTTACTCAAATATTCTGGAATTAAGCTCCCTGATTAAGGCAGTGAGTCCTGAAGCACCGACTTTTTAATGGTGTTTCAGGCCAACCCAACAGTTTTTAATAGCACCAGCAAATAGTAGGCTGCTAAGTTTTATTGGCACTTAGTCGTTCAAGAGGCCATTAAACTAACCGACCAACGAATTATACAAGCACTGCTTAACAATACTTCAACAGAACCATATCCTACGGCTTTGCATTCAGAAAATCACATTTACAAAGTAGCAGCAAATTAAAGCACCAGTTAAACGCAACGTTAACTTTTTCGCTAATCTATATCAATCGAACTTTAATCTTAATGATTACATCCTTCACCGTGTATATGTCCATGTGAAGACTCTTCTTTAGTCGCAGGCCTGACACCGACAATTTCAATAGCGAAGCTTAGTGCTTGCCCCGCTAGCGGGTGATTGCCGTCAATCGTAATGTCGTCACCATCTACTGTTAAGACAGTAATTACGCCCGAACCAGAATTTGCCGCAGCGTGGAATTGCATGCCTACTTCGACGTTGTCTATGCCTTCAAACATCGCTCTGGACACGACCTGAATCATATCATCGCTGAATTCACCATAAGCATCTGCAGCCTCGATACGCACATTGAATTTATCACCGACGCTTCTGTTATACAGTGCCTTTTCCAATCCCAAAATGATATTGCCGGTACCATGTAGATAAACCAGTGGCTCACCTTCAGTAGTGCTATCAATTTCTTCGCCAGCATCGTTGGTCAGGGTATAGTGGATGGAAACGGCTGTGTTGTCGGTGATTTGCATGGTGAAACCTGTTCAATTATAAAAAAATGGCTATGATACCGTTTTGTTGTTTTTTTGTCTTTATTTTTATAAAAACATATTAAATCAATAAGATAAATTATATTGCACTGAAAACTTTCATAACCCAAGTCATCACCTTGCATTATCGAAAAAAGCTATCGTAACTTAGAAAATGTTGCAAGAACCCTAGCAAGTATAAGTCACAAGCTTTTTTATAGCCTCACTATCTTTTGATACTGTCTTTTTTTACTTTTTCTAACTCAGTAGATATGATTGGCATTTTCTGGGTATTCTTTGATATATGGGGATCTCTAAAAATCCCCATATATCAAAACCAGGTTTTAACATAGCTAATTTTCAGTTAAGCACTGTTCGCTCCAAGAGCCAATAACTCCCAGCAAGGCAAGTTAAGACAGAACCGACAGGCACTAAGAACCGGCTTATCTTTTCTTTACCGTGCAACCACCAAATTAACGGCAAAACAATCGACGCGACAGTGATTTGCCCCAATTCCACACCTAGATTGAATGAAAACAGCGGCACCAGAATTCCCGTTTCGATAGACGAAATGCCCATTTCCCTCAGTACACCAGCAAAACCAAAGCCATGAATAAGACCGAAGAAGAAGGTCAAAATGCAACGGGCTCTGGTGGATACCTTATCGCCACGAATAATATTTTCTAGCCCCACATACACAATACTGGCGGCAATCAACGGTTCAACAATACTACTGGGGATATCGACGATATTCATGCCAGCCAATGCCAGGGTGATGGAATGGGCGATGGTAAAAAAGGTGATAATCTTGATAGCGGGCCAAAAACTGCGGGTGACGACAAGCAAGGAAAATAGGAACAGCAGATGATCGTAGCCAGTGAGTATATGCTCTACACCCAGTTTGAGAAAATCAATAAAGGTTGAAGTGGGATGGTTTTCCGCTACGGTGGGTTCAGCGTTATTTTTCAGGTTGATTTCAAGCACGTTGGCTTGCTGGGTTAACATTTTCTTTGCTATCTCATGACCACCGGCATTTTTGACCGTAATATATTGCTTATGGTCAGCCGGAAGCCTACTCAAAAACGTGGACTCAATAAGTGCTGATGTTGTAGGCGTACCTTGGTAGTGTAAGTCAACCGTGGCATTATTCTGGTTGTCGAAACTGACCGTGCTGGGAGTTATGGCTTTAACTTCAAGCCCATCAAGGTGGATTTTTAATTCGTTGGCGACGTAATTAGCAATTGCTGGTTTTGCCGCATCTCGTTCTGCGGTGGTAACTTCGGCATCTTCGTCGCTATCCATAGGCACAAAGGCTTCAATGTCTTGTACGGCAAAGGTTAGTTTAGCGTCCAAACCATCAGGTTTGACGGTCAAATCCGCCGAACTAAGGCCAGGCGGATGTGCAAAGCTAATTTGTAATTGGATAAGTAGGAAGATAAAGCTAATTATTTTAAGTGCCACGCAATCTCCTGTTTTGATTTTCGTCTATCGCAGTGCTGGCAAAGCTACGGGTTATTGCGTCTACGTATAAAACGGAAGGCCACGAAAACAATCAACGCTAAACCGAGGATGCTGCCAATGCCCATCGCGATATAAGTCCTAATCGGTTTTGCATCAGGATCAACACCAACATGCAGAGGGATTCTTAACTTATCTTCATCTGATAAGGCTTCTTCGCCACCCACTATGAGATATATCGCGTAATAGCCGTTTTTGTCCAATTGTGCTTGGGCTTCAACTGCTCCGCGTGGGTAGAGTTTGGCAGGAATTTCGGCAATGGTGCGGATGTCTTTGAAATTTTCAGCCTTACTTTCATCGCCGCCGACAAATTCTTGTTCCACAACGCGAATGCCAATAGGGGTTTTCCGTAACTCTTCACCAACTACATCGGCAGTAAAGTAACCCATGCCCGTTGCAGGTATGTTTTTACAATATGACCGGAACAGGGCTTTTTTGTCTTTTGCTGACATCTTTACGTCGTCAATAGGCGGTTTGACGTATGCACTAAAATAAACGGCATAGAAATCAGTGGCGACCAGGCAACCGACTGTTGCTTTGGTCATGACTTGCGAGGGGTTGTCATTGTAGCCAGGATTTTCGCAAGCTGTTAATAGCAAGATGTTGATAAGCAAGAAAAATCGTAATGCTGAATAGGGTGATTTCATGTTGTGGTGAGCCTCGTTAGTAGACGGTCTATTTCTGTTGACGATATATCAGGGCGTTTTTATGGTGAATTTGAATTTGCCCGTGACAATATGCGTATCTAAGGAGACAACTCGGTAACGCACGTTATACGTACCTGGCGGAAGTTGCGGAATGGTGACGTACAGATGCGATTGATCGAAGGTTTCTTGTGCGGCATCTTTGTTATCAACGCGTTTGCCAGCACTATCAATGACCGCCAGCGCTTTATATTCGCTGCCCACCTTATCGTTAAACCAGACATCCACTTGTTTGGGTGATTCGGCAATCGTGCTATCGACCACAGGCTGTGATTTCACCATGATGGCATGAGCAAACACAGGTATGGGTAAGATCAAGCTTACCCATAGTGCCAGACCTAACAATGGTTTAGCCGTAAAAATGATGTCGCTTCGTGTCATTAGTCTGTACCAGAAAAATTGTGTGATTGAGTTGTAAAATGCCTTCCATTATATAACCGATAGCGGGGATGGGCAGTAAAACTTAGGGATTAACATAGTGGTGCATTCGTTGGTTATCTTTATTAGTACGGAAATATCCTGCTTGAATGGCTTGAATGGCTTGACTGTGCTTTATTCGATAACAAACCATGCTAGTTGCCCAGTTCGTTTGCTGGGCTTTTCTGTCCATAAGGCTAACAGTCCGTTTTTTGTAGCAACCAATCTGGGGTGAGTTGCCGCATTGTTTGCCGTGGTTAAGCGGGTAGCCGTTAGCCAGGTTGCTCCGTCATCATCGGATTTTGCGTAAAAAATGCTAGTTCCGTTGGATTCCATTTCATCCCAAACTGCGACGATGTCGTTATCAATTGTAGAAATATCAGCGTGAATAGCGGTGTTGCCAAGCTTTTGTGGCTTTGACCAACAATTACCGCTATTTTTAGAGGACAAATGATATAAACCCGATCTCTCTTCCGCACCTGTCCACACTAAGCTATGTAGTTGCTTAGGTTTATCAGCTCCTGTGTAGGTTAAAGCGCCGCCCACATGAGGGCAGCCATCAAACTTCCAATCAAACTCACCAACCGTACTAACATGCCGCCAGGTTTTGCCGTCATCATAAGATTGCAGTAGAGCCATATCGCGGGGTTTCATATCACGGTAGAGAATGTTCAGATCACCTTTTGGTGATAAGGCAAGCGTATTCCAGCAACAGGAACAAGTTGAATCATCTAGCGTGGTAGCTTGGCTCCATCGTTTGCCCCAATCGACGGATCGGGAGTAACGTAGGCTTTGGTAGCCATTTTCTTCGGGATCTTCCAACCAAACAGCATGAAAATTTCCGTGCTGATCGGCAATCAGGTCGATGTGCGATTGGTCGCCTTCATTGTTAACCGCCGGATTAGCGCCTTGTTGCCAGGTTTTGCCGTTATCTTCGGAATAAGCACTTGCCATAGAACCCATGCTGGGCAGTTCGCCCTTAGTTTGCCAGACGGCAAGCAGATGATTTCCCTTTGCGGTAAGCTGAATATCATTGCCACGGCTGTTTATACTTGCTGGAAGATTGCTTAGGGCTACTGGCTCTAGCCAATTTTGACCACCATCCTCAGAACGTGTGTAATTTAGCTTGGTTTGCTTATCTTTGGCGGAAACTTTGCCGCCTGCAATAATATGGATAACGTCATCGTCCACGTAAACATCAAACGTGGAAATGTCGTATAGCCCGAAGGTTGATGTTGAATAAGGTGTAATCGTTGTTGATTCGGCTGTTACTTTTTTGGGTTCAGCAGTGCTTAAAAGTGGATTATAGGTGCAACCAATGAGAGCTAAGGAAGTGAGATACATCAATAAAGCGGGAAAAGACGTTGTTTTTTGGAAGGATATCCGAAGGAAGTCAAAGTAGGCTGAGTTAGTGCAACGTAACCCAGCAATTCGTTGAAAAAGTTGGGTTACGCTACTGAGACTGTGAAAGTATTGTAAAAATGTGCAGAAAATCATATTTGTATTTTTACATGACTTTGATGTTAGCAATGTGGTGGGATCGTAAACCTAGGTTTGTACCCCCAATATTTAATTTTTTCACAGTCTCTGCCCCAACCCATAAGTGTAAAAACTGCTGAGGGCATAGTGGTTCAATTGAGGGTTTTCTTGAAGTAAGTCTCATAATCTTCTTGAGACAAAACCCCGCTGATACCTTCTCGCTCATGCTTTTTGTTTAGAAAATAAGTGCGTGGCATTTCCCCATACCATTTTGGATCAATCTCGTAACGCAGTTTTTGTGGGTTTTCGTCGGCAAACAGCCAGTTTTCAAGTCCGGTCAGTTCGTTTTTCGCAAGTATTTTCTGAATATCATCAGTCGCCGTTACATCGTCAGTTGCCAGCATAATCATATTGATGTTCGGGTTGGCCTTGTGCAACTTGTTCAACAAGGCCATATCTTTAAGGCAGGATGAACAGGTAATCGACCAGATCACCAGCATAAAAGGCTTATTGGCATTGCTATCCAGTAGTTGCTTATAACTTCCTGATGCAAAGGGTTTCAAAACAGCCGACTCGGCATGGCTCGGTAAAGCTATCAGGCATGACAGCAAGAAAAAACAGGTAATCGCTATTTGTTTGGGCATGATGGTTGCTCTGTAAACTGAGAAATAAATAACGTCAGATGCAATAAATATCTATTAGTTTACTTTTGATAAGCGTTAAAGCAAAGACTTAAGAAGGTAGAAAGCGTTAAGGATGGTTTCAGTGAGTAAAAAAACGGGTATTCCAGTTAGGAATACCCGTTAGTAATGACGAATTAGTTAGAATTTCGCCGTAAAGCCTAAACGGAAACTGACGGGTTCGACCGGATGGAAGTGGAAATCTTCACTGGCAGCGCCATTTGGTGTGGGTCTGGATTCATAGTAATACGTAATGCCATCATCTTCACGATTCAAAATATTGAATACTTCCGCTTGAAAGCTCAGGTTCTTGTTAACCTCATACCCCAACATGGCAGACAGCAAAAGCGTTGATTCCGAACGTTTGCTATTATCTTCAATTAAAGTGCGGGGCCCGAAAAAACGCATTCTGGGTCCACCGAAAAAGCCGCCGTAGACATCATGGAAAGTCGCACCTGCCGCAATAACTGTTTCTACCGAATTGGGAATGTGATTGCCTTCACCCGAAACAGTATTTCGGAAACGGGAATGTGAAAAACTTAAATCAGCATCAAAAGTTAGCCAGTCTGTAGGTGAATAATAGTTGTTAAACTCAAGGCCATAGCGACGGCTTGGGCGACTGGCTTCAGTTGTTCCCGCATCTCCAATAAACAAGAGCTCAGAATCTATATCCAGCCACCAGATCGCCAAAGTGCTTTGTAAGCCTTTCACCCAGGTTGAGCGCACACCGACTTCGGCACTGTAAGTGCGTACCAGTGGATCGGCTCTTTCGAGTGTAGCACCACTTGATGGATCCTTTGTAGTCAGTACACCACGAGCATCATTGCTGTGATAACCAAGTCCACCGTTCAGATAAAACTCGGTATCTGCCCAAGGGCCGAAGATTAGACCAAGTTTTGGGCTGACTAGGCCATCATAGCGTTCACCGTTGTTCTGGCTGACATTGCTGTTGTTAACGTTAAAGCGAAAGCCATCAAAACGTACGCCCACGTTAGTTCGAAACCAGTCGTTCCAACGGGTTTTGTTTTCCGCATATGGGCTGATGGAAGTTACCCAGATATTGTCTTGGCGAGTAATGCCATACTGTTTTTGAGCATGAGTTTTGGTAAGAGCATTTTGAATGTTGTCGTTGCGAATTTGTAAACCGAATGTGGTTTCTGAATCGGCATCGCCAAGTTTGTGGAACAGGGTATGACTGCCTTTAAAACCTGTTGTCCAACGATCGTCTGGCTGACCAAATTGGTCGCCACAGTTATAAACGGTTTGCGACGTTGCACTGAGACAACCACCCGGTTTTTGTGGATCAGGTGTGTTGTTGTCCAAAAAGTAGGTAAAGTTGGAAAACAAATTTAATTTGGAATATACCCCGTAAGCCATCAACTTGGTTTCGCTTGCTGCATCTTGACGATGCCATTCACCTGTTAAACTATACCGTTGGCTATCGCCGCCATCGGTAGGGTCAATAGTGCCAAACCGATCAAGTTTGCCTTGGTTGACTGGTTGTAATGGAATTTGATCGGTCGCATACCAGTCGGATTTAGTCGCCATACCGGTAATACTCCAGCCATGATCGCCATGCTCTTCGCTATAACGCAATACGCCGTTAAACTTCAGGTAATCATTGCCGACTGTCCATGGCCCGTTGTTATAAACGGTTTCAGCACCATATAAAAGGTTGCCGTCCCCAAGCTTATGCGAACCTGCGACCATGCCACGGTAATAATCAAACATGCCGCCGGTAAACTTGACAATATTTTGCGGTAGTTCTTTGTAATAATGAATATTGGCAGAACCGGTGCTGGAAAAATCGCCATTTTCCGCGTAGTTACTGCCTTTTTTATAATCTAGTGTTTCTATTAATTCAGGGATAAGGAAGTTAGTATCCGTCCAGCCTTGACCATGCGAATGCGATAATTGGTTGACGGGTACGCCATCAACTTGGGTCAGGAAGTCAGTACCGTGATCTAGGTTAAAGCCGCGTAGAAAATACTGGCTGGCTTTGCCTTCACCACTGTGTTGGGTAGCAATAAGCCCAGGTACGGTTTCCAGCACTTCGCTCGGTCGGGTTATCGGTCGAAATTTAAGTTGGGCTTGCCCGACATTGCCTTGCGAGGCGCTGTCCGCGATACCTACTTGGGAATCTGCCCGTTCGGTAATAGTCATTTCATCCAGCTCTACTGAATCTTTACTACTACTGTTACTTTCAGCGGCTACGCTGGTTTCTGCTGATTCGGTTGCTGTTACTTCCGGCTCTTGGGCATAGGCATTGCCTCCTACAAAAAAGGCAAAAGATAAGGTCATCAAACGTGCGGCGGCTATGCCAGCCCCGTGTAACAGCGCGGTGGCGAATACAAAACCTAATGTGTAGGAAATCAAACTCGCCGAGGCGGATATTTCTTGCCCATGTACATAGCCATGAAAAAACGCAAAGAAAGCCACGATCAAGACATTCATGCGCGTGGTAAATCGTATTTTTTTAACGATGAATACGCTAAATACCAAGCCGGAAAGCAGTATCATGATTTCTATGCTGGGTATAGCCATGCTCGCTGCACCTGCAAGCCCACCCAAGCTCATCACGCAAACAAAGGTTAATGGCAGCATCCAGATAGCGACACCACGTAGCTGTGCCGCCCAGACACCGACCGCAACCATGGTTAGAAGATGGTCCCAACCTTGCAACGGGTGTTGAAAGCCATGAATCCAATCAGTATTGATAGTAAGAAAAATTGTTGGTGCTTTAGTAAAGAGTGACAAAGAGAGCAGTGCAAGCAGCCCTAAAGGTAGGGCGAGTTTCTGTAGATTAAACTTGAAAAGTGCTGATTTATTATTTTTGTTTTGCATGGGATTCCTCAATAACTAAATAGATGAAGTCTTCACGATAGTGGTGGCATTGCTTCTGGTTCTCATCATATCAAATTATATGTAGGACATAAGTTTTTTTAGCCTGCAGAATAATCGTGAAGTTCGGTATCACGGCATTATTGTCTTTTAGAAGAAATTGGATTTAATGCTTGAAATTTCTTTGCCAATTTATCGCAAAGGCTAAAGCTTTCCAAAACAAACAAAAAAGGCTATAATGCACGGTTTTTCATTGGCACTTAAATAGTGCCGGCCTTGCTTCATCATCGTCGCTCATAGACGATGGGGGCGTTAACCGTAAGGAAAATTATGCGACATTATGAGATTGTTTTTTTAGTGCACCCAGATCAGAGTGCACAAGTATCGGCGATGATTGACCGCTATAAGTCGATTATTGAAACTGCGTCCGGCAAAATACACCGCCTGGAAGATTGGGGTCGTCGGCATTTGGCTTACCCTATCAAGAAAATCCACAAAGCCCATTACGTCTTGATGAACATTGAATGCGACCAGCCAACTCTCGTTGAATTAGAGAGCGGTTTTCGTTTTAATGATGCGATTTTACGCAGCATGATACTCGTCCAAAAGGAAGCGATTACTGAAGTCTCCGCCATTGCGATTGCAACCGCAGAAGAGAGCAAAGCCGCTGAAGCACGGGCTAAAGGCTTATTGGCTAAAGAAGCGGCGGTCGCATCAGAGGCAGTTGTCCTTGATGATGATATTGATCTGGATGATCTGATAGATGAAGATCTTGATTCAGATGAAATTGATCCAGAAGTTGTTATTTAATTAAGAACATTACTAAGGAATATTTATGGCTCGTAATATTAGACGCAAAAAATTAAGCCGTTTCGGTGAAGGTGGAACGGAAATTGATTACAAAGATATTGATTTATTGAAAGATTACATCACGGAAACCGGCAAGATTATCCCTAGTCGTATTACTGGTACCAGCGCAAAACATCAAAGAGCATTATGCGTCGCTATTAAGCGGGCGCGCATGGTTGCCTTGATGCCTTATTGCGACGCACACAAGTAATCCGAAAATCTAATGAAATGGTTAGCGGCATATATCATGCGCGGCAGGTTAGAAGCCATGCTTTTGGCCTCTACACTGGCTATGTTGTCGTTAATTTTGGCGCCCTTAAGTGTATTTAGCTCAGGTGCCGTAGCTTTAGTCACTCTCAGGAAAGGTGCTTACGAAGGCTTGATTATTCTGGTTTGCTCAAGCCTGGCAGCAGGAATACTGGCTACATTAATCCAGGTTAGTTATCAGTTTATCCTAATCTATGTGCTTTTCTTGTGGCTACCAATCTGGTTAATCGCGATTGTACTCAGGGAAGGCCGACACATTTCATTAGCTGTTGAGATAGCGGTTCTGATAGGTGTCGTGGGTGTTGTTGCGTACTATCTATTCAATACCGACCCTGCATTAATGTGGGCGCAGGTCATGCCTAAAATGGTACCCGCCAATGCACCTGTAGAGGATATTAAACGGACGATAGCTTTCATAGCACCTTATATGACTGGGATAGCGGCCGCTGGGGCGGTGTTCAGCATGTTATTGGGCTTATTCCTAGGGCGATGGTGGCAATCCTTGCTTTACAATCCTGGTGGCTTTAGGCAGGAGTTTTTATCATTAAAAACTGAACCTAGACTGGCTATAATTAGCCTTGCGATCATTAGCATTGCCATGCTCAGCTCTGGAGCGGTATCTCAAATAGCCTGGAATACCGCCATTATAATGTTTGTGCTGTATACGTTTATCGGCATTGCCGTGTTACATACGGTATTTTCTGGAATGAAAATAGCTCAATATGCAGTGGCAATGTTTTATATTACCATGTTTTTGATACCCTATAGCCTATTCCCCGTTGCCTTAGTGGGGTTCAGTGATACATGGCTGAATATACGAAAAAGAAAATTGAATTAAACTTGAATGCCTGATGGCGAAAATAGTCGGTTAACAGCCGAGAGGTGATTAAAAATGGAAGTCATACTTCTTGAAAAAATAGTAAACCTAGGTAACCTAGGTGATCGAGTAAGCATTAAAAACGGATATGGTAGAAATTACCTAGTTCCTCAAGGTAAAGCCGTTCCTGCTACAGTCAAAAAAATAGCTGAATTTGAAGCACGTCGGGCTGATCTTGAAAAGGCGGCGGCTGATAAATTGGGTGCTGCTCAAACCCATGCTGACAAGCTGAGTAAACTGGAAATCGTTATCACGCATAAAGCGGGCGACGAAGGACGTTTGTTCGGCTCTGTGGGCACTCTCAATATAGCCGAAGCCATTAATCAAGCTGGCGGCATGATTGAAAAACAGCAAATACGCTTGCCACATGGAACCATTAGACAGGTAGGCGATTATGATATTGATATTAATCTACATTCTGACGTAATTGTAACGATGTCGATCAAGGTTGCTGCTGAAGCCTAAGCTTTTTTTAGGTCGATACCATCAGTGTTCAGGCTACGTTCGCTAGAACGTTAGCCTGAAATCCTTCGTGATAAGTTTGTGGGGCTAAATATCTATCTTTTACGCCAGAAAAGCTAAGACAACCCTCTTAATGAGAACTTTTTATTCGGCTGTTTTTTACCTCATCATTCCTTTCATCCTGCTCCGCTTGTTTTGGCGCAGTATCAAAGCACCAAATTACCGCCAACGATGGCGTGAACGCTTTGCCTATTATGATAGAAATTTTTCCCAAGGTGTCATCTGGTTTCATGCCGTTTCTGTGGGTGAAGCTGAAGCCCTATTTCCCCTAGTTCGTCGATTACAGCAGCATAATCCGCAAGCAAAGTTATTGATAACCACGACCACTCCGACGGGATCAGCTAGAGTCAGAGCCGTATTGGGGCAAACAGTTGAACATGTTTATCTGCCTTATGACACACCTGATACGGTCAAGCGTTTTATGCAGTGTTTTAAGCCCGTACTTGCGGTCATCATGGAAACGGAAATCTGGCCCAACCTGTTTACCTACTGTGGTGCAAACGACATACCACTATATGTCATTAATGCCCGATTATCGGAAAATTCATCTAGTGGCTACCAAAAATTTCCTTCATTAATGCATCCCGTTTTAGCTAACGTGAAGTGTGTTGCCGCCCAAACCCAAGAAGATGCCGAACGGTTTATTGCCATTGGTGCAAAACCGGAGCAAGTTGTTACCGTAGGCAATATAAAATTTGATCTTGAAATAGCAGAAGACATTGTAAAAGAAGGTAAACAGTTAAAAACCAGCACTTTTAAAGATCGTTTTGTATGGCTAGCAGCCAGCACACACAAAGGGGAAGAACAGATTTTTTTGGATGTTTACAAAACACTCAAACCGAAAATACCAAAATTATTGTTGTTAATTGTCCCCAGACATCCTGAACGCTTCACTGAAGTAACTACATTGTGTGGGCAGAATAATTTGGGTGTTGTCACCCGCACATCGAAACAACCCTGCAATATGGATATAGATGTTTACCTTGCCGATACGATGGGTGAATTAAAAATGTTATATGCAGCAACTGACGTGGCATTTGTAGGGGGCAGTATGATGCCTGTAGGTGGGCATAACCTACTAGAAGCGTCTGCCATAGGCGTACCCGTTTTGTTTGGCCCTTACATGACTAACTTTAAAGAAATAGCAAATAAAGTATTGGCTCATAATGCTGCAATACAATGCCATAACAAAGAAGCTATTGTTAAGGCTATTCAATCGGTATATTTGGATATCGGCTATCGAAACTTACTTATTGCAAATGGTAAGCGGTTCGTACGAATGAATCGTGGAGTCATTGGGAAGCTTTTCGAGATGCTTTCTGTCGAATTGAAACAGAAGAGCCAAAAATAAATCGAGTAAGCCCCTGAGTTACCCTGCAAAGTACTTTATTTTTACCGTTACTTATGAAATACGCGGCACGCTAAAACAACGAGGGGTGGGGTTCAAAATACGAACAATCATCAAATGATTTTTAATATTGGCCGTAAAGCTTTTTGACGAGTGGCTACCGAAAGGAAATGTTCTAACCGCACCTAATTGAAGGTAGAAAAAGTCGGCCTATAAGCCGGGTTCTGTCGAGAGCAGCCATTCATCTAGGCTGCAAGTCACCTTGCAGCTCAAGCAATCTACCCAGGAACCGCGCGGGCCACGCGTATATTCCTCTATTTGATCTTGCTCCGGGTGGGGTTTACCGTGCCGCTTCTGTTACCAGTTGCGCGGTGCGCTCTTACCGCACCTTTTCACCCTTACCCCAGCACTTTTACAAGTGATAAGGCGGTATATTTTCTGTGGCACTTTCCGTAGGTTCACACCTCCCAGGCGTTACCTGGCACCCTGCCCAATGGAGCCCGGACTTTCCTCCATTCTATCTTGCGATAAAACAGCGACTGCCCAGCCGACTCTTTCTAGGCTGATTATACCGTAAGCAGGTAATAGGCGTTGAAAAAGACTTTTAACAGAAAAACACTCAGTTTTAACGTAGCAAACCATAATGAAAGGCCGTTAGTATTTGTATACTTGCACAAATTTAAATAGTTTGATGCACCTTATAAAGATGTACACTCCATCAGCTTATTGCTGAGCGGATTAACGAGCGGCTAAAAGTTGCAATGACTCCAAAAGGAAGACTAGCGGGGAGTCGCTATCTTTGCGAAAGCTTGTTTTGAGGACGTCCTGTTCAAACAAGCGGCAAAAACTTAACGCGGCTGCCCCAGCCGTCCTGCTACCCTCGTCCCATACCCGACAAGGGGTACGGGACATCGTTGCACAATGACTCGACGCGATGTCGTAAAGCTGTGCATTTTCACGCCGCAAACAGCGCTTCGTGAAAACACACAGCACTATCGCTTCTGGGGACTAAAAATCTTCACTCCGCTAACGCTACGTTTCCAGGATTTTCAGCGGTGGTAGAAAAGCAACCTATAGAAGCAATCACCGAACAAGAAATACCGAAAATCCTCACAAACCCTGAAGAAACCATAATCTGCACAGTATTATTCGATGTTATAACTCCCTGGAGACAGCATAGAGACCCAGTAAGCTTGTATAAAAGGCTGATGCGCTTGGCATTATTTGAATACACTGTGGTCTAATTCGGTGAGCTTTCCAAATTCAACAAGAGAGCAGGAGTTTGTGGGAACACTATGATTGAATTGCAAAATTTCAAGCTCCTGGGAATCGCCTTGGCAATTGGCCTGCTTATCGGCCTTGAACGGGGCTGGCACACCCGCGATAAGGGCGAAGGGATGCGTATTGCTGGGTTACGCACGCATGGACTTATCGCCTTGCTTGGTGGCTTATGGGGGATTCTTGCTGTACAAACAGGCATTTTATTGATGGGCTTTGCCTTTCTGTCATTGACGGCTGTTTTGCTTATCGCTTACAGCAAAAGCCTCAATAAATTTGAAGATTACAGCATCACCAGCATCATCGCCTCATTGATCACCTTTACTTTGGGGGCGCTCACAGCTTTCGGCCATACCATGCTCGCGTCGGCAACAGCCGTCGTGATTACGCTACTGCTGGGATTTAAACCCTTGCTCCACGGCTGGGTGAACAAACTCGAACAACGCGAGCTGGAAGCCACACTTAAACTATTGCTGATCTCTGTGGTAATGCTGCCAATTCTTCCTAATCGAAGCTTTGATCCGTGGGATGTCTTTAACCCTTACCATATCTGGTTGCTTGTGGTGCTGATTGCTGGGGTTGCTTACCTAGGTTATTTTGCTATCAAAATTGGTGGCAATCGGCATGGCCCGGTATTGACGGGTATTTTTGGTGGCTTGGGTTCTTCAACTGCGGTTACTTTAAATCTATCGCGATTATCAAAGACTTATCCTGGCATGCAAAATGCGCTATCCGCAGGCATTTTGACAGCTTGCGCCACTTTATTTGTTCGCACTCTGCTGTTATCTTCAGCGCTAAATCCGGCTCTTTTCCGAGAATTGTTTCCGCCTTTGTCAATAATGGGCGTTCTTACCTATTTGCTGGCTTTCTTATTGTGGCGAACCGCGCGGGAATTTCAGGGACAGCAGGAAGTTATGCTAGATAACCCGTTTCAATTGAGAATGGCACTAAAATTCGGTGCATTTTTAGTTGCCGTCCTGTTCCTATCCAAGCTCCTGAAAATTTATTTTGGCGACACCAGCACTTATTTGCTCGCTGCTGCATCAGGAATAGCCGATGTAGACCCGATTACCATTTCAATGTCACAAATGAGTAAGGATGGCTTAGAACTCAGTGTAGCTGCCCGTGCCATTTTAATAGCCGTCGCAGTAAATTCAGCCGTTAAGAGCGTCATTGCATCAGTGATTGGGGATCGTAACTTGGGCTTGAGGGTAGGCGCAGTGCTAGCAATCGCGGTTGTAGCAGGCTTAATGTTTTCATAGTTATAGATTCGGCCTTGTGAAGTTTTAAATCCCGTTCGCCTTGAGCCTGTCGAAAGGCACGTGCGCTTCGACAAACTCAGCAGGAACGGTTCAAACATTATAAGACCGAATCTATGTCATCAGACAGCGACACCAAATAACTTACCTACCATAGCGGTAGCTGCCATTGCGATAGCTCCCCATAATGTTACGCGACCTGCACCGATGATAACCTTCGCGCCGCCTGTACGGGCAGCGAGTCCACCCAGCAGGGTTAGGGAAAGTAGAGAACTCGCCGCTACAATGGAAACGGTCATTTCTGGTGGGCTGTACCAGGTTAAGCCTAACGGAAGCGCAGCACCGGCTGCGAAGGTAATTGCGGAGACGAAAGCGGCTTGTATGGGCCTGGCCTGATGAATACCCGAAAAGCCCAACTCGTCCCGTGCATGGGTAGCCAGCGCATCATGCGCCATGAGTTGCCCCGCGACTTGTTCTGCAAGCGTTGGGTCAAGACCGCGTTCTACATATAAAGCCGTCAACTCATTGTGTTCTAAATGCCAGTCGTCTGCCAGTTCCTTGCGTTCACGGGCAAGATCGTAAGCGCGCCACTATTTTTCGCGAAAGCTAAAATGCGGTCCATCCGATTTTAGCGGCGAAAAATCACGTGGCGATTAATGCCTTCGGCTGCCCGCGTTCGTCCTCGGTTCGTCACGATGCACAACTCCCCTTCGG
>NZ_JBEBKJ010000051.1:0-26638 GCF_040079455.1 Methyloglobulus sp.
TTTTTTACCGCTATTATTTGCATATTTTGTTAGAAAGCAAGGGCTTGATATTTATGACAAGCTGAGTAAAGAAGAATCAAGTTTTTCAAAAAAACTACCCAAGCGTAAAAATAACCGTATTACTAAGTTGTAATCAAAATGTTTACAGGAATCATCAGCGCAATCGGTCTTATATCCGCAATCGAACAAAAAGGCGGCGATTGCCGCTTAACCATTAATACTGGCAAGCTATCGTTATCAGATACCCAGCTAGGCGACAGCATTGCCGTCAACGGTGTGTGTTTAACGGCAGTGGAATTAGGTAAACAGCATTTCTGCGCGGATGTTTCCAATGAAACGCTGTCCCGGTCGACATTGAAAAATGCTGTAGTTGGAACGCCCGCTAATCTGGAACTGGCGTTAACACCGACGACTCGCATGGGTGGACATATCGTCAGCGGTCATGTGGACGGCATTGGTGAACTTGTCGAGCTTAAGCCGGATGCCCGTTCCTGGCGACTGTCGTTTAAAGTCCCGGATGAGTTGGCAAAATATATCGCCGAAAAAGGTTCGATCACCATCAACGGCATCAGCCTGACCGTCAATACCGTGAGTGGCGCGTTGTTTAGTGTTAATATCGTGCCGCATACGCTCAAGGAAACGACATTGGCAGATATAAAAGTAGGCAGCCAAGTCAATCTTGAGGTTGATTTATTGGCGAGGTATTTGGAACGGTTGTTGTTGGGTGAGGCGGCTGCAAAACCAAAAAGTGCAATTACCGAGACCTTATTGCGGGACAGCGGATTTATCGGTTAAGAAACTAATCGGAGTGACAAACCTAGGTTTGTCAATCCAAAATGAATGCGACAGTTGACAAGTCTATCAAAAATACAGGTTTAACCCATGACCAAAAACTCGGAACACGTTGATCCCTTGTCATGGTTCGACGACCAAAGGGAGTGCCTTTGGTGGAGATTCGCTACGAACGGAATCAAACCCTTTCGCTGTTGGCACTGAGCTTGTCGAAGTGCGATTATTACCAAGATAAGTAAGATAATTTTCAAATGAACACCATCGAAGAAATCATAGACGACTTACGCCAAGGCAAAATGGTCATTATCATGGATGATGAAGACCGCGAAAACGAAGGTGACCTGGTCATGGCGGCGGCTTTTACGCGCCCTGAAGACATCAATTTCATGGCGCGTTACGGTCGTGGCTTGATTTGCCTGACTTTGACCAGCGAGCGTTGCCAGCAGTTGCGTTTGCCGTTAATGACCAATGAAAATAAAACCGCGCATTCAACCAATTTTACCGTCTCAATAGAAGCGGCTACAGGCGTTACTACAGGTATCTCCGCAGCAGACAGGGCGCGAACCGTACAATGTGCTGTGGCTGCGGATGCTAAAGCCGATGATCTGGTCCAACCAGGACATATTTTTCCGCTAATGGCAAAGTCGGGTGGTGTATTGAACAGGGCAGGGCATACCGAAGCGGGTTGTGATCTGGCGCGATTGGCGGGTGTCGAACCTGCCGCTGTTATCGTTGAGATTCTCAATGAAGATGGCTCGATGGCAAGAAAGCCGGATTTGGAAGTATTTGCCCAACATCATAATCTTAAAATCGGTACAATCTCCGACCTGATTCATTATCGCATCCAGCATGAAAACACCCTGGAACGCATTAGTGAATGTACTTTCCCAACCGAATTCGGTGATTTTCGCCTGTATGCCTATCAGGACAGGAATGACAATAATCTCCACTTGGCTTTGGTAATGGGGCAGGTATCTGATGGTGAGCCGGTTCTGGTCAGGGTACACGCACGTAATCTTTTGGATGATGTGTTTTCGTCGAAGCGCTCTGACCGCAGTATTTCGATGCGTGTTGCCATGCAAAAGATAGCCAAAGAAGGCCGTGGCGTTTTGGTGGTTATTAGGCAAAACGAGAGCAATAAAAATTTGGTCGAATTGATCCATCGCTATCAGCTCGAAGACAATGGCGTAACCATCCCCGCTGCCGCGTCGCCCGATTGGCGTATGACGGGTACGGGTGCGCGTATATTATCTGACCTTGGTGTGCACAAATTAAAGGTATTGGGTGCACAGAAAAAGTATGTTGGCCTCGCGGGATTTGATCTGGAAGTGACTGAACACGTCAGTTGTGAGGACTGGGAAGGTAGTTAGACAAGTACCTCTCCCTTAGGGAGAGGGCTAGGGTGAGGGGAATAAAAGAGGAAGGTATTTATAATATTCCCCCTCATCCCAACCTTCTCCCTCAGGGAGAAGGAGCTTTTTGAATTTTAGTTTTAGCAAAATAAGAGAAACAGTATGTCCGCAATAACAACGTTTGAAGGAAATTTATCGGCTCAAGGCCGCACCGTCTGCATCGTCGCATCACGGTTTAACAGCTTTATCGTCGAACAGCTCCAGGCTGGCGCGATTGATACCTTAGTCCGTCACGGTGCTGACTTGGCAAACATCCATCTGGTCAAAGCACCAGGTGCATTTGAGTTGCCTTTGGTCGTGCAACGCGTTGCAGCAACCAAAAAATATGACGCGATTGTTGCATTGGGTGCAGTAATACGCGGCGGTACGCCGCATTTTGAATATGTTGCTGGTGAATGCGTTAAGGGCATCGCTACCGTTGCTATGCAATATGACATACCGGTAAGCTTTGGCGTATTGACCGTCGATACCATTGAACAAGCCATCGAACGCGCCGGCACCAAAGCCGGTAACAAAGGTGCGGAAGCTGCGATGTCTGCGATTGAAATGATGAGCCTGCTGGAAAACTTAGCCAAACCATGAGTTCAACCAAAACCAACGCACGTAAAGCCGTCGTGCAAGCGCTCTACCAATGGCAAATGACGGGGCAAAGCCTTATCAGCATTGAATTACAATTTGAGGAAGACGGACGTTTAAAAGGCGTACAAAAAAGCTACTTCAAGGAATTGTTTCACGGCATTCCCCAATATGTGGATGCCATCGATGAAGTCCTCAGTGAATTCGTTGACCGCCCTGTTGACGTTATTGATCCCGTTGAACGGGCGATATTGCGGTTGGGGGCTTATGAATTAATGTACCGCCCTGAAATGCCGTACCGCGTCGTCCTGAATGAAAGCATCAACCTTGCCAAATACTTTGGCGCGGATGGCAGCCATCGCTATGTGAATGGGATTTTGGATAAGGTGGCGCAGCAGAAGAGGAAGGTGGAGGTAAAAAGTAAGGTGCAGGGCGAAAGGCAAAAGGCGCAAGATTAATCTAATATAGTTCTCGCTTTCCAGCGTGGGAACGATGAAAGTTCTTTTTAGATTTTATTTCATGCTGTGGTTCAACGTCGAAGTGTAATTTCAATTTAGCAAGTAGCAAGTAGCAAGTAGCAAGTAGCCTCGATGAAGTGTAACGGAATCGAGGAATTGGAGGTTTCGTTTATCCTCGATTCCACTACGTTACATCGAGGTTACTTGCTCATATTTAAAAAAATCAAACAAAATACCATCTATGTTGAATAAAACATTTTCTATAACTCTTGTCTTAACTATGATGATAAGTAGTTGTTCTGTGCGAAATGAATCACGTATCGTCAACATGGATTCAATAGACCCACCTTCTTCTATTATTAAATCCGCCTTTGAAGAAATATTTAGCTTTAGTGAAAAGGCATTCGGGGAAAAGTTCGGGTTCTTATCGGTAGAATTTCAAGGCAGGACTAAAATCGCAGAAAATAAAATAACAGGCGTATGGTTTAACCAGTCTTTTACTTCTGAAAAAGATAGGTTTCATGTTGTTTTTTTTAATACTCAAACACTTAATGATAAAGGCGAAATCGAAAATTGTCATAACTGCCAGCCAGACATCAGTGAAGCTACCTATCAATTTACCCCATCTGGATGGAAATTAGTTTCTAAAAAATTAAATTTCGATACTTTTGGCTCATGGGGTTACGCTCCTGACATTAAAGTCGCAGAAACTATGCAGTTATCTCCAAGAATTACAGTTTTTATGGTACCTTTTAGTTATAGCATACAAGGCGATACGGATTCTGGGGTCGGCTTATTTGAATTTAAAAACAATGATTGGAGATATATTGGGTATATCCATCTTGAATACTCAACGGAAGGCAGCTGCAACTGTTACGCTTATAGCGGAACATTATCGAAGATAGCAGGCAGTAACCCTGAATATCCCGATTTGTTGGTAACAGTTAAAGGAACTGTTATGGATTTTGACGCAGATAAGATTGTTCCAGCTAAAAATATCACATACCGATTTGATGGAACAAAATATAAATCAAAGGACGATGTTGGCATTTATAATTTGCCTACATTGTAGCCTTGTAGCACGGTAGATACCACTTTGGGCGTGACGGGGTATGTTACCCCGTCACTTACGTTTTATTGATGTTTACAATATTGAAGCTCATTAAAACTATGTGGACGGGACAACATGCCCCGTCCGGCACGGTAGTTTCATTAAAAACATACAAAATGAATTTAGTGCGTAGGTTGGGGTGAGGAACGAACCCCAAAAATTTCAGCGGATTGTTATTCATTGGGGTTCACAAGTTCACCCCAACCTACGATTCTATTCTCCTAAATGACCAATTCCATCACCGAGTTCTCCCTAATCGACCGTTTTTTCAAGCGTCAAGCTGTCAATAAGGCTGTCACTCAGGGCATAGGCGATGACTGCGCCTTATTAAAAATTCCGCAAGGCTTTGAACTGGCGATAACTAGCGATACGATGGTGGAAAAGGTTCATTTCTTTGCGGATTGTGACCCTTTTGATTTGGGTTATAAATTGTTAGCGGTTAACTTAAGCGACCTCGCCAGCATGGGCGCAAAACCGCTGGCCGTTACGCTCGCGTTAACTGTACCCAAAGTTGATGAAAATTGGCTGAAAGCATTCGCCGATGGCTTTTTTGCTTTGGCAGAACGTTATTCAGTGGATTTGATTGGTGGTGATACTACTTCCGGCTCGTTAACGTTAACTGTGACGGCTTTAGGTTTAGTGCCTACGGGACAAGCACTTAGACGTTCAACAGCCAAAACTGGCGACATTGTTTGCGTGACGGGTCATCTTGGCGATGCTGGGCTGGGCTTAAAAATTAACCAAGGTTACGATTGCAAACAACCGGATGCGGCTTTAAAGCGGTTTAACCGACCTGATCCGCAGATCGAGACGGGTCAGGCTTTACTCGGTATAGCCAATGCCTGTATCGATATTTCTGATGGACTGGTTGGTGATTTAGGGCATATCCTACAACAAAGCCAAGTTGGTGCGTGTATCGAATGGGAAGACTTGCCATTATCAACAGAAGTCCTTACCTATATCGAAGACACTGGCGATTGGGCGATGCCGCTGACTGCTGGGGACGATTATGAGCTGTGCTTTACCGTCAGCTCAGATAAGGTTCAAAATCTAACAATTCCCCACACTAAAATCGGTGTTATCGAATCCGAACCGGGCTTGCGGCTCAACAAATCAGGTAACATCCAACCCTTGGAGATCAAAGGGTTTGAGCATTTTTCTTAGGGTTTTAGTAACTATTAGGTATATGCTTGCTAGAACACGTATGACACGGATTGGGGTAGGGTTAAATGGTTTTCTTTATTTTTATTTCCCCTCACCCAACCCTCTCCCTTTGGAGAGGGCTTAAAGACCACTCGGTGAATAATTGCTCTTCTTATCTATGTTTATCCGTCAAATCCGTGACATTCGTGTTTTATTTGGACTAACCATATTTTGTAAGAATGTCCTTGGCTCAACCGAAATCTGCTCATGAAAAGGTTTATTGATGTTTATTAATTCAGAATATGGTAACAACCGTTTAACCCCCAAACAAATCATCACCGATCCAATCCTGTTCCTGGCTTTCGGTTTCGGTTTCGGTTTGGCAAAAAAAGCCCCCGGAACATGCGGCACATTGGCAGCAGTGCCGCTTTATTGCTTGCTCGCGCAAACGGGGAATACCTTCTACAGCTTGGTAATGATAGCCGTTACGATTGTGGGCATCTGGATTTGTGGGCTGGCGGCAAATAAGCTGGGCGAACACGATTTTGGCGGCATCGTCTGGGATGAGATCGCCGGCTACCTGATTACCTTGTGGTGGATACCATTTAGCTGGCAAGGCGTGGTGCTAGGTTTTATCCTGTTCCGTTTCTTCGACATCTTAAAACCTTGGCCTATTAAAATTGCTGATAGACGCGTTAAAGGCGGTTTTGGAATTATGTTGGATGATGTGCTGGCGGGGGTGTTTGCTAACTTGGTATTGGTGTTGATTTTGGGCTGGTGGGCGTAATCGGTTTTAATTCGTAATGCCATTTTGTGACCGCAACCTGGAAAACCTCAAAGGTTGGCGGAAGTAATGTTTCGGTCTGCTGCCCCGCCTTAAAGCATCAGCATCTGGTATCATAAGCAATTGAATGGGGACAGTTCGTCGGCATTCAGTTTACTTAAGAGTGCATTGTGAAGTCTTCCACGTTTTCATCGTTACCGTTAAAACCCGCCCTGCTTGAAAATATAGAATCCTTGGGTTACACCCAGCTTACTCCCATACAGTCTGAAAGTTTGCCACACATCCTTGAAGGCAAAGATGTCATTGCACAGGCTAAAACTGGCAGCGGCAAAACCGCTTGTTTTGGTATTGGAATGCTCTCACGCTTAGATTTGAGCAGTTTTAGGATTCAGGCGATGGTGGTTTGCCCTACTCGTGAACTGGCCGATCAAGTCTGCAAGGAAATCCGCAGGCTGGCGCGGTTCACCCAAAATATTAAAGTGTTGTCCTTATGTGGCGGCGTACCCTTCGGGCCGCAAACCGATTCCTTACGGCATGGTGTTCATATTGTCGTCGGCACACCGGGTAGATTACAGGAACATCTGCGTAAACGCAGCTTACACCTAAGCAACTTAAAAATTCTGGTGCTGGATGAGGCCGACCGAATGCTGGACATGGGCTTTGAAGAAGCCGTTACTGAGGTTATCGCTTATGCTCCAACGCATCGGCAAACCTTGCTGTTTTCCGCCACGTTTGCTGACCCGATTCGGGAACTGAGCCAGAAATTTCAGTATAAGCCGGTTACTGTAAGTATTGAGGAAGGCCATCATGCTGACGTTATCGAGCAACTTTTTTATGAAATAGAGAAAGGCCGGAGAACCAATGCACTAGGCTATCTATTATCGTATCATCGTCCAGAATCAACAGTCATCTTCTGCAATACCAAAAAAGATTGTCACGATGTCGCCAATGAATTGGAGAATAACGGATTTTCAGTGCAGGCATTACACGGCGATTTGGAACAGAAAGACCGAGATCAAGTGTTGGTGCGTTTTGCCAATAAAAGCTGTTCTATTTTGGTAGCAACCGATGTTGCTGCCCGTGGCTTGGATATTAAAGAATTGCAGGCAGTGATTAATTACGAATTGCCATGGGATCCCGAAATCTATGTCCACAGGATTGGACGAACAGGCCGTGCGGGCAATAAAGGCCTGGCACTGAGCTTATGTACGCAGCAGGAACTGCCCAGGGTTAAAGCCATTGAAGAGTATCAAAATACTACGGCTAAATGGGATGAAGTTGTGCCTTTCAAAATGAGCCGCGAAGATAGGTTTGAACCGCCAATGGTCACGTTATCGATAGCTGGAGGCCGCAAAGATAAGGTACGTCCGGGCGATATATTGGGTGCTTTAACTGGCGATGCGGGCATTCCTGGCAGTGAAGTGGGCAAAATCGACATTTTCGATAATCATGCTTATGTGGCGATAAAACAGGAAAGCGTCAATACCGCCCTTACCTGCTTAAGAAATGGCAAAATAAAAGGCCGCAGTTTTAATGTTCGTAAATCGCCGTAAGAAAAGCCTTGATTTGACATTTTGTCGTTCATTTTAGCCAAGAACCCCTTTCTCTCTTGAGGCATAGGTATCTACACAAGTATCTGCCCCTTCTCCCTTGAGGGAGAAGGTCGGGATGAGGGGGATAAAACAGTTGATTTTATTCTCCTCGCCCCAACCCTTTCGAACACGAGAAGGAGAGAATTTTATGGGCTTCTCCCATATTAATGCCATTATTTCTGTGCTAAGTTTTTGAGTATTTCTTTCAAAGGCACAAGATTCATGGTTATCCTGAACAAAACGTCATTATTTTCTAATAAGCCGTAACAGTTATAACTCCTAAGCTGAATGTTGGTCTGATTTAAGGTTTTTCCCCGTGATTCCGGCAGTTGTTTAACGAGAATATTCAGAGTGTCATTATTTTTAAGTTGGCCGACATACTGGCGGTCAACAGAGATTTCGTGAGAAGTGTAGACCATCGGGTTGAGTTTAAAGTCGTGATTTTCCAATTGCGCTTTTTCCAGCAACGCCCCGGAAGTCAAGCTACAAGGAAAAACTTCAGGATAATTGGCAACTTGTGTCAATTCGTCAAAATAATCGGATTGTTCAGCAAAAGATCCTGATAGGAAATTTTTGACTGAGCCGTTATTCAAATATTTCCGTTTGAGGAAGTAATCCGTACCGGGAACGGTAGTACGGTCAGGAATTTCGTTAAGGTCAGGTAGGTTGTCGAGTCGGGTATCAGCCAAAAATAGCGGTACTTGCGTTTCCTTTTTAAATCCCAGCAACACGGTTTTGCCATCGGATTTCATGGAAATACGATTGGCAAGCGTCAGATTAGGAATAGTATTAATCAGCGTCTTTTTAATGTCCAAAAAGACCGGAATTCTCGGACGAACAGCGTTAACAAAGGTAATTTGATAATTGCTAAAGCGAAGGTTGTTTTCCGCAATCACCTTGTTTTCATGATGCGCTTCCCGATACAGGCGCATTTGATACTCAATCAGAGTATTGAGCTGATAACCCAGAACGATAGGCCCTTTAAACGGATTATGGGTAATCTGTAGCCATTTATGCTTATCGTGAAACAAGTTAAAGTCATCAGAAGCATTACGCGCCACTTCGATATGGATTTGTTCAAAAGTAAAAGGTTCGTTACTCATATTTAGCTTGAATACGGCATGATTAGGCGTTAGCACAACACTAGGTTTAAACGATGATTGTAACGAAAACTGTGCCATGCCGTGCATAATTCCCCTTCACTCGCTATCTTTTTGACAAACTCGCTGACAGCAGATTTTTCTTCAAGTCTTCGGGAAAAGGTTCTTTGCCAAACCAAACGTTAAAATAGGCCAAACCTTGTTCGGGGTCTTTTAAAGTACCCAACAGTTTTTTATTCAAAAATAATTTTAAACCGGTTTTCGTATCAAAGATCAGATCGTAGTAATCGCCTTCTTTTACATCTAGGTAGTTGCCGTTAAAGCCTTTAAATGCTTGCTACCATTCAGTATATTTTGCCCAAGATTGATTTTCAAATATTCCTCCGATGCTTCCCGAAATGCCTTGGCAGGTATCGCTTTTTCATAGGCAAAGCGCAATTGCTTGGGGAGTTTTGGTAAAAATATCATTGATGGTTTTGCAATCTTCCAGATACAGTACTGAATTACCGACATGGATTAGTCGGAATGCTTTCAGTTCAGCACGACCGCAAAGCAACAGTTTGCTTCCGATGTTTGAATGGTTGACGGAAATAATTCCTCCGCTCATGTAGCGGGTGGCAAGTTAATACCAATTCCAAAAAGTTGTTATATAAATCCCCTCATCCTAGCCTTCTCCCTTTGGAGAAGGTAACAATGAGAACTTATTGGGATTGGTATAACTTGTGAGCTTCCATTTAGATCAGGCAAGAATACAAAAAATTCCATTTGACAACATTAAGATTGGCTTGCATAACTGTGTGGCCCAATGCAGAAAGAAGTATTAGGTCAGATAACGACAAAAATCCTATACTACTGATTAAAAAAACGGGTACATGAGAGAAGGGCAAAACTGAATGTCAACCTATTACATAGGGCTATCGGTAACTTATCACGATTCCGCCTTGGCTATTGTTAGCAATGAAGGCGAAGTCTTGTTTGCCGAAGCGACGGAACGGTTTATGCAAAATAAGCGAGCACTCAATTGTGAACCCGACCAGTTGTTTCGCCTACCTGAGCTGCTTGAACAGTATTGTCCTAATCCCAAAAAAATCGTAATCGCCAGCAATTGGCGGAAAAAGCGTCCACTTTACGAAAATATCATCAAGAAACTGGGCTTTTTGTCTGCACCAGGTTTATTGAAAACGGGCGTCAAGAAGCTGCATTCACCGCTTACCAATTACCAATTGCACCACATGATGGCCTGCCAGCGGAACAGCATAGACCGGGCTGGACTTAATTTGGTGCGAATTCTTCAAGAATATTACCCTGATTGTGAAATAGCGTTTAAGGATTACGACCATCACCTGACCCACGCGGCAATCGCCTGTTATGGCAGTCCGTTTGAGGAAGCCGCTTGTGCGGTGATTGATTCTTACGGCGAACATGGCGCGATGGCTTTTTACAGCTACCGGAACGGAAAACTGGAACAACTGCACGAAGCTAAGGGCTTAGGCAAAGCCAGCTTAGGCTTGTATTACATGAAAATCACGGAGTTATGCGGGTTTGACTGGCTTAAGGGCGAGGAATGGAAAGTGATGGGCTTAGCTTCTTATGGCAAGATCAACCAAAGACTTTATGACTTGCTTAATTCCATCATTGCAGTAAATGGCTTTGATTGCACACATCCTGCTGAAAATTTTTTTGAGCAAATCGCCAAGCTGGGTGAATTTAAGCAACGCCCTGACAGTACGTTGGAAGAACTGGCGGAAATAGCCTATACCGGACAAGTGTTCTTTGCCGATTTAGTTACTCAATTGTTGACCCATTTATGTGAAGTTACCCAATGTGAAAGTCTGGCTTTAGCTGGCGGTTGTGCCTTGAATTCGTCATTTAATGGTACGGTCACGCAACGCACTGGGTTCAAGCAAGTGTATATCCCCCCTGCCCCAGCTGATGACGGCTGTGCTTTGGGTGCGGCGTGGTTGGCTTATCATGAAATCTCGCCACAACAGCAAAAAACACCAAAACTGCAAACACCTTATCTCGGCTCGACGATCAAGGATGATGCCGTTGAGCGTTTGATACGATTCAACAGATCGCTTACTGTTCAGCATTTACCGGACAGTATTACCGCAGAAACTGCCCAGTTACTGACCGAAGGCAAGCTGGTCGGCTGGGTGCAAGGCCGCGCCGAATATGGATCACGGGCTTTAGGAAATCGCTCCATACTCGCCGATCCCAGAGATGCGAAAATACAAGATATAATCAACGAAAAGGTCAAATTTAGGGAAATGTTCCGCCCTTTTGCGCCTTCCATCTTGCATGAATATGCAGATGATTATTTCGAGAACTACCAGGAGTCGCCTTATATGGACAAAACCCTGAAAATTCGCCAATCCATGCAAAGTAAAATCGCAGCGACCTGCCACGTCGATGGAACTGGACGGCTGCAAACTGTCAAAAAAGAGTCGAATCCGCGTTTTTACGAGTTAATCGAACAGTTTTACCAACTTACTCAAGTGCCTATATTACTTAATACAAGTTTTAATATAATGGGCAAACCCTTGGTTCATAGCCTTGAGGATGCACTGACCGTATTTATGACGACTGGCTTGGATGTACTGGTGGTCAATGATTATTTAATCACTAAGCCACGCAATGAATGAGTTTAATCTTTCCCTAGAGCCAACATTAATACCGGTTTTTTCTAAATCGGCTAATTTGGCTACGCAAGATTATCAAAACAATAGCCGCAACTTGTTTTATGCCTTGATCCATATCAGCGAACATTACACCGCCCTGCCCTGCGCTTATGGTTATTTAAAACACCATTTTCAATCAGTTAATAAAGAATATGCTGACGCAATCAGCGCAAAATACAGCCCTGCTACACTGGCAGCTCTACTTAAACACACGACATCTCCACAGTCTTACCCATTGCCAGAATCGGCGTTGAATGACTGCCTGGTGCAAACTGCACCGATTTATTTTACTGAACCAAGCTGGTTAGCGACCATTTCGCAAACGGTTACCAGCCAAACTCCGCTGGTCGTTGACCTGATGGCGGTCTACTTAAGGCTAACGGATGGCAATCAAAGCAATAGCAGGGAAATCTATCATGCCTATTTGCTCTCGTCAGGCATTGAATTACCTGCCCTACATACCTTAGCTTTCGCAAAACAAACCGACGTTGGCGATGAAATTTTCGATTTTTCGGCTATCCAATTAGCATTAGCTCAATTCCCCAGAGTGTTTTTTCCAGAAATCCTGGGCTTTACCTTGTCTTATTGCCAAACCTTAAGTCTGCCGGAACTGGTTTTTCCTGGTTCTGACGACTTTAAACTTCCTGATTTTGTAACCTCCAGAAGTGACAACCGTAAACAAGAAATTACGCACATTGCAGCGATTATCAAAACCTATCTAGGCGAATTTAGTCAACAAGCCGACGGCTTATGGCAGCGAATTCAATCCGGATTCTGGTTGCATCAACAACAACTTGAACTCTGCGATCACCGCATCAGCTCACAAATACACACGACCCTGTCACCTCGACAATCCGTGGAGAAATTGCTTGCGATGCTAATCCCCAATGCCATCGGCCACCACGGAAAAATTCGCTTAGGCAGTAAAACCCTAGATGAATGGTTTAAGGAAACGCCATTCAAAAGTGTAAACTTTCTAGCCACCTTATTACATTCACCATACGTAGCCCGTGAAAAGCCAGAAAACAGTAAGCTACTGAAACTGTTTGAGTTTAACGGCCCAATGTTTGGAGTCCTTGATGAAAGCGGTAAAGCTATCATCAAGGACTGGTTGTTATCCGAATTAAATCCTGCCTTGACGCATGGCAAAAAACATAAATCCACAAACTACAAGGCCGGCTTAAAGAGCATCTCCAGTAATACAACACTGAAGCAGACCGATAAGGACACACAAGAAAATGATTACCAAGAAGTAGATCAGAACAATTACACCAAACTGAGCAATAGAGATCTCTACTTCTATCTGGTCAACAACGACCTCTACCCAGAAGTATTACCGACTGCTAAAGCTAAAGTCAGTCGAGTTCTGGCTTTAGCAAAATTCTTCAATCGCTTACCCTTCCGCCGCTACAGCCACCAAGCCTTTGAAGGCTATATCAAGTCGCTTTACCAGCGCGAAGTCGATACTTATAAACCATTAAACAAGAACCCCAAGTTATCCAAAAACGCTTACGTTTGGGGAATTGAACAGTTTGCACCGACTATCCTGACCGACGGCAGTTGGCTACAAGGCATTCAGCAATTGGATTACTATTCCAACCATGCAATTGGCACTTTGTTGCACAAGATTTACGAAGACGAAACTGGGAATGGCATTCTGGCGCAAAATCATCCTCATATTTATCAGGAATTGCTCGACAGTTTGGCTATCAAATTACCGCCGATTTATTCCAGGGACTTTATCAAACACCCCAGTTTTATCGGCAGTGCTTTTGATATTCCGGTTTATCTAATGGCTATTTCCAAATTCCCCAGTGCCTTTTTGCCTGAACTTTTAGGATTGAATATGGCTATCGAACTCAGCGGGTTAGGCAGGGTTTATATTCGACTGTCTGAAGAACTTAAGTTTTGGGAAATTAGCCCCGCCATCGTCGATGTTCATATTTCCATCGATAACTTGTCGTCAGGACACTCAGCACTCGCGATTAAATCTATAGAAGCTTATCTTGACGAACAATCTGCCTGTTACGGAGAAGACATCATGCAAGCCCATTGGCAGCGAATTTATACGGGTTATTGTTCTTTACAAACCGTTAGCACGCGCTTTAAATTTTCACTGATTGGGCAGTATCTATTGAAACGCCCATGTGCTAATAACAACTATTAAAAGGCAGTATCAATATGATGACCATTCATTCCCATAACATTGCAGTGCAATTGTGATGTTCAGCCATTTTAAGCATTTACTGTGCTTTATTTTGCCGGTCGCCACCTTAATGTTCTTGAGTACTGGTCTGCATAGTATCACCAGTGCCTTGGCCTGGACGATCCCATTCTGGTTAATATTGCTGGCTGATTGGCTCAGTCCTAATTTTAAAACTGAATCCATCCCGAAACATTCACAGAAATTTTATGATGGCATTTTGTATGCGTTGACGCTGTTACAATTGGCAAACATAATTCTCATGCTAAATTATGTTTGCCAACTGCGCTGGGAGTCCTATAACGACATCATCATCAGCCTAGTTAATCTGGTTGTCATCCGATTTTTGGTGGGAACTAGTTCCGGTACATCAGGAATCGTGGTTGCCCATGAATTAATACACCGTCCACAATTCAGTTGGCAACTGCTAGGCCGATTATTGTTATGCACCGTTTGTTATGAACATTTTGTCGTCGCCCATAAACGCGGCCATCACCTCAACCTAAGCATGCCCGATGACATAGCCACAGCAAAATTGGGCGAAAGTTTTAAGGACTATTGGCGGCGGGTTTATCTGGGTTATTTACACTATGCCTGGCGTTCAGAAGAGGATCGGCTAACCCTTAGCCAAAATCAGCATCGCCTTATCGATAATCAAGTATTTCAAGGTTTGCTAATCGAACTCGCGCTACTGATGTTAATCATTGCCTATTTTGGCTGGCTAGCCGCCTTCATGTTTTTTTACCAAGCCATCGCCGCCGTACGCATTCTGGAAACCGTTAATTATTTCCAGCATTGGGGCTTGGAAAATGGGCAATTCGGCAAAACCTATGGCTGGGTCAGTCATTCCTCACTAAGTCGATACGCCTTGATCGGCCTACCTCATCATATTGGTCACCACGAAAATGAGAACAAACATTTTCATGAAATCGCCTATTCTGAGCAAGGCCCTTCACTGCCCTATGGTTATTTTGTGATGAATCTCTGGGTTAAACTAGGTAACACTTCGTACCAGAAAATGGCTGTCAGGGAGTTACAAAACTTCCAGAATTTACGATTTTAATAAAAACGCTTCAAAATTTCCTCGCCCAAAGACCAACGAGTAAACCGGAATGACGGAGGGATCAATATCAGGATTGAGTCCAACTTTAGGCATCGACCAACCAAGATTAGCAACGCTAGATAATTGATTTAGAAATAATATTTATGGATGCGGGGGTTGTATTGCAGGATATAGGCACTCTTTTATTGCCGAATGAATAATGCGGATCGAGCTGGGAACAAGCAAAAACCAGTTGGGTTAAAGCATCACAATAAAACGGGTGTTTACGTTTCCCGCTCTATTGTAGTTTGGTTGATGGTATTTATATAAGGGCATCTCTAATAATTCCCCCATTTCCGCATGATTGTTGCATACCCCGAAATCGTATTAAAATGAGATAGTAGGGATGGCTTCATCTTGATCTAATCAAGCCCATGAAACGACCCCGCCAACCCAGATTATTTGATGTCGAAGAACGCGCTGAGCAACTGACCGACATGGGCGATCCTCTGGTAGGATTGAAGGCTCGCATAGACTCGGATGCGTTCCGGCCTGAACTCAATCGGGTGGCATGACAAGGCCAGAAAAAGTAATGCCGGTGCCAAGCCCATCGATGTCGTGCTGATGTTTAACGTGCTGGTGCTCCAGCAACGGCACAGCCTGTCGGATGATGACATCGAATACCAAGTCCGCGACTGTTTCAGTTTCATACCCACAGGGCACAAGTACGCTTTTTGGGACTGCAACTTCCTTAAGTTTCTTCGTCCTGGGGAAACGCAAATTAAACCATAGGTAAGCTGAGGTGTATTTCGATCAAGGCCAAGACGGAATAAATGGGCGGATTAGCCGCGCAAACATGCTGGTCTATCCGTTTTGATTTTATTGCCCAGCCTGGGCAATATAGCCTTGGGCAGCCAGCTGCTCATGAAAACGGGCAAACAACACCATGGCTAAGCCCAAGGCCTTAAGCCGATCCCGAAACAACCAGACGGTTTTGGCATCAGGGACGCGGTCTTCCAGTTGCAGTCCCAGGAAGCGCACTTGCGCCCTGTGGGTATGAAACTGAAACGGTCGCGGATCTGGTATTCGATACCATCATCCGACAGGCTGTGCCGTTGCTGGAGCACCAGCACGTTAAACATCAGCACGACATTTGACCCCGGCATTACTTTTTCTGGCCTTGTCATGCCACCCGATTGAGTTCAGGCCGGAACACCTCCGAGTCTATGCGAGCCTTCAATCCTACCAGAGGATCGCCCATGTCGGTCAGTTGCTCGGCGCGTTCTTCAACATCGAATAAGCCAGGTTGGCGGGGTAATTTCATGGGCTTGATCAGGCCTTGATGGAGTGGCCACTATTATCTCATCTTAGGGCTATTTCAGGGTATGCAAAAATCATGGGGAAATGGGGGAATTATTAGAGATGCCCTAATATCAACTCCTCAACCCTTATCAAATCCTCCACTGTATCAACCCCAGCAGGCGGGATTCCAGCAACTACTTTAACCCTGATAGCCTCACCGTGCCAAAGAATGCGGAGTTGTTCCAAGGATTCAACGGTTTCCAATACGGAGGATTCCCACTGACAATAGCGTTTGAGAAAAGCTACAGTGTAAGCATACATGCCGATGTGTCGGTAATAAGGCATCTTTTTGGATACGTGTTTGTTCTGCTTGGCAAAGCCATCCCTATCCCAGGGAATCGGCGCACGGCTGAAATACAGGGCATAGCCAGCCTTGTTTAACACCACTTTTACGGCATTGGGATTGAATATTTCTTCTTGATCGAGGATTTTAGCTGCAAGGGTGGCTATTCCGGCTTGCTGTTGCCCTTCCAAAACCGCCGCAAGTTCTTGGATTATTTCAGGGGGAATTAGCGGCTCATCGCCTTGCACATTGACGATGATTTCATTTTCTGACCAACCGCAAAGTTCGGCAACTTGGTTGATTCTTTCCGTGCCGCTTTGGTGATCTGGTCGCGTCATGATGGCTCGTATACCCAGATCGGTGACGGTTTTCATGATGCGCTCATCGTCTGTTGCGACCACGACTTCTTCTGCACCTGCAAGCTGCGCTCTCTCGCAGACATGGGCAATCATGGGCTTTCCGGCAATATCAAGCAGCGGTTTGCCCGGTAAGCGCGTGGACGCGTAACGGGCAGGAATGACGACTTTAAAGCGCAGCGTCATTTGTATAAGGCATCGGCTTCTTCAGTCGTCAATGTGCGGGCTTCGTCTTCCAGCATGACGGGGATGTCGTCCTGGATGGGGAAAGCCAAGCGGTCAGCCCGGCAGATAAGTTCTTGATTGGCTTTGTTATAAATTAAACGGCTTTTACACAGAGGGCAAGCCAGGATGTCGAGCAGTTTTTTATCTATCATATTCTTTGTGCTTGGATTGTAAGGAGTAAGTCTAATAATTGTTGCCCGAAAGCGGATTCAGGAACGGCTTTCACTGGCACATACCAATGATTTTCTCCGTTAAAGCCGGTGCATTTTACCGCATCCTTTTCAGTCATTAGTACGGGTTTATTATCACCAAATTCAATATCGTTACGGGAAAAGGGATGATGATCGGGAAAACTGTGCGTTGTAAACAACAAACCAGCAGATTCAAGTAATTTAAAAAAGCGTTCTGGATTCCCTATACCCGCCAAAGCGTGGCAGGCTATCCCTCGAAATTCTTGCAACGGCTTAAGCTCACCTGTACTCAGGTTTATCACCGTATCGCCAACTAATTGCATGGAAAATTCATTATCTTCATACTTATTGCCATTAACGACAATGAAGTCAACACTACTTAATCGTGAAATGGGTTCACGCAAAGGTCCAGCAGGTAAACAATAGCCGTTACCGAAACGCTGCTCACCATCAATGACCGCAATTTCAATATCTCGATTCAGCTTATAGTGTTGTAAGCCATCGTCCGATAACACCACATTGCAATCGAATTTATCCAGTAACTTTTTTGCGGCATCAACTCGTGAAGGGCTAACAACCACAGGCAAGCCGGTTTGTTTGGCTATCAATAAGGCTTCATCGCCTATTTTACTGGCATCGCTATTCTCATTAACAATTTGCGGCCAGGCATCAGATTGCCCACCATAACCTCGGCTGATTATGCCTG
This sequence comes from Methyloglobulus sp., assembly GCF_040079455.1. Classification (GTDB taxonomy): domain Bacteria; phylum Pseudomonadota; class Gammaproteobacteria; order Methylococcales; family Methylomonadaceae; genus Methyloglobulus. The sequence goes on from NZ_JBEBKJ010000051.1 coordinate 18,018, forward strand.
GTTTGTAACCCGAATTTTTAAGCAATTCGGCTAACCAGATGATTAGTGGCGTTTTACCTGTTCCACCCACCGTTATATTGCCGACGACAATAACCAGAACAGGCAATGTGTGGCTTTTTAATACGCCACAGCGATATAAATATCGCCTGAACCTAACAATATCAGAAAATATATAGGCAAACGGCAACAACAATATGCCAAGAAAAGCATCCTTATACCAAACATCCACCGCCCAACGGGCAAGTGTTTTCTTCATTCTTGTGTCTTCGGTTCTTGCGTCGGGAAAGTAATATGGCTAAATCCTACTTGCCCGGCAACATCCAGTACTGTCATAACTGCTTTATTAGGAGTGTTATCATTGGCCTTGATGATGAATGGAAGGTCTTTTGCTTGGTAAGCAAGTTTTAATAATTCACGCGTTAGTGTTTCCCGGTTCTGGTCGGGTAATATATGGCTTTGTCCATCACTAGCAACCAAGTTATAAACACCTTTGGCATCAATTTCCATAGTAATATTTTTAGGATGGTCTTCAGCTTCAGAACCCTTAGCTTCCGGCAGATTGATTTTCAATTCGGTATGCCGGTCAAAAGTCGTCGAAACCATAAAGAAAAGTAACAATACAAACAATACATCAATCATCGAAATCAATGTGATATCAACTCGTTCCCTTCTTTTACGTTGAAACCTCATCAGGATACCTCTTCACGATCACCGTGTAGCACATCAATCAGTTTTAAGGCTTCCTCTTCCATGCTGACCACGAATTCATCCACCAAGCGTTCGAAATAACGATGAAAAATCAAACTGGGGATGGCGACAGTCAATCCGGCTGCGGTTGTGATCAATGCCACCGAAATCCCTCCCGCCAAAGAGCTGGGATCGCCTGCACCGTGCTTCATCATGGAAGAAAATATTTCTATCATACCGAATACGGTACCCAATAAGCCCAATAATGGCCCTACCGCCGCAATCGTACCCAACGCATTGAGAAAGCGTTCCAAGTCATGGGCAACTTTGCGGCCTGCTTCTTCCATACAATCTTTCATAATCCTCCTGCCATGATTACTATTGGCAAGGCCAGCCGCCAATATATATCCTAACGGTGAACTGGTTTTCAAACGGCGTAGCGTAGGTTCATCCATTTTATTTTCAACGTACAGCCTCCTTACCTGAGGAAGTAAGTCCGGCGGCAAAATTTTCTTCTTTTGTAACGACCAGAAGCGTTCGCCGACGATAGCCATCGCAATAATCGAACTCAAAATGATTGGAAACATCATCCAACCACCACTTTTTATGATTTCAAACACATTAACCCCGAATAATAGAATGTTACATAAGGTACTAGGTGAAAGGTTGAAGGTGCAAGTTTTTTTGGTTTTTTACTTTAGCTTTTACGTAAGGATAGGCTATCTCCTCGCCCTACCCAAATATAAGCGATAACAAAAGCGATGCCACAGCTTAACGCAGCAGCAGCATAAACAACATGCGATCCCATCGACTCCCAATAGTAACCGCTAAACAGGCTGCCTAACATACCGCCCAATCCGAAACTCAAACTATGATACAAAGCTTGCCCCTTAGCCTGATGTTGTTGATCGAAATATCGATGTACAAAATGGATAGCGGCAATATGTGTCCCTCCGAACGTGGCGGCATGGAGCAATTGGGCAAATAACAGCAAGCCAAGATTATCAACATAGCCACCTATCAACACCCAGCGCAATATGGCAAATACCAAGCTGGTCAACAAGATGCTGCGTAAGGAATAGCGCTTCAATAAGCCCTTCATAAGCATGAACAAAATAATTTCAGCGATTACACCCAAAGACCAGAGCAGCCCAGTAGTCGTGGTCGTGTAAAAATGGTCTTTCAGATAGACTGAATAAAAGACATAGTATGGGGCATGGGCAAATTGGATCAGCACATACACCATCAAGAATGCTAGCACTTCCGGTTTTTTGATGATGCTGGCTAGTCGAATCGGGCTGTGGTCATAGCTGACAGTGCGACTTTCTGGTGTTGCCAAGGTCGTTAACCAATTCAAAGCCAGTAAGCCAGTGATTACGATGGGTAGCAACATTATGGGTTGGCTATCCAGCATCTTGCCTACTCCAACGACCGTCAGTATAAAACCCACCGAACCCCATAAACGAATGCGGCTATAGCGGTGCGAGTCTACCTGTAAGTGGGCTAATGTTGTCGCCTCATACAGCGGCAATGGCGCATTCCAGAAAAAGCTAAAGCCAATGGTGAGCCATGCATATTCCATATAGTTATGGATGGCCAGAAACCCGGCAAATAGAAGCACGGCAAAAAACGAAGTCCAGCGGATAATACGCAGATTTTTACGGGTGTGGTCAGCAATCCAGCCCCAAAGATTTGGCGCAATGATTTTAGTGCCAACCAAAAGCGCAGATAATTGGCCTATTTCAGCAGAATTAAAGCCGTTTTCTTTTAGATATAAACTCCAATAGGGAATGAACGCACCTAACGTGGCGAAATAGCATAGGTAAAAACTGGAGAGTCGCCAATATGGAACTGACATCTTAAATTATTTTTTTCTAAATTAAGGCGATGAGCCAATCACAACTGAATTTAAAGAATAATCTATTTGTCTTTCATTGGCTTGCAGGGAATCGAAAAATCAACATGGTAGTGTTCATCATGTCGAATCCAAGGATTTCCTTTCATAAAATTGACTTTAGTATTCAAATATTCCCCATGTTTTGATGCAAAAAGTTTAGGCAAGTAAGACAAATCAAAAATAACAAGGGCAATACTCGAACCTTTTGCTTTAGCAACTATGTCTAATTGGTATAGATGCTCAGCGATTGCTTCAAAGTCGATTTTATAGTTTTTATATTTGGCGTTTTCATCAAATTCAAGACCATATCCAAATTTGTTAATAACACCGGTTGGTATAAAAACTGATTTGTTAGTTTGATTTATGACTGGTACCATAAAATCAATTGACAATCCGTTCCTATGTGTACGATGCGGCCTAATACGGCCTCCTGATGCCCAACCAGTTTCACCATATGTAAAAACTTTACCAGCAGCAGATTGTTCTAAAGCCTGATAAGTAGTTAAAACTATATCTACTGCCTGTGAATGAAGATAAGTTCGCCCGAGAATGTTGCCTAACAAGCTATAGGCGGAAAAATTCCTGCCTGAAACTGGCAACTTAATACCATTTTCAAGTTTTCCATTCGACACAGATCCATAACAAGTACTTTCAACACTATTTGCTGATACTGCAAAAGATAGAATTACTAGAATACAAGCTATTAATCTAATCATCAATGTAGGGGCTACCTCAAAATCGCCAATCCCGAATCTACCCCAAAATTCTGCGCCCGATGCCGTAAAAAATGATCCATGAGGATAATCGCAATCATGGCTTCTGCAATCGGTGTTGCCCGTATGCCAACACAGGGATCATGACGGCCTTCGGTAATCACTTCTACAGCTTCACCACGGGTATTGATACTGCGACCAGGAAGTCGAAGGCTGGAAGTGGGTTTCAGCGCAATACTCGCCGTAATAGGCTGGCCACTACTAATACCGCCCAAAATACCACCGGCATGGTTGCTTAAAAAACCGTCAGGCGTGATTTCGTCGCGGAATTGTGTACCTTTGGTATTGATGCAATCGAACCCGCCGCCAATTTCCACACCCTTGACCGCATTGATGCTCATCAGAGCATGTGCTAAATCGGCATCCAGACGGTCGAAGATCGGCTCGCCCAAGCCGGGCGGCACATTAGTGGCGACGACTTCAATCCGTGCGCCGATGGATTCGCCTTCTTTGCGTAAGGCATCCATGTAGGTTTCCATTTGGGCGACTTTATCCGCATCAGGGCAAAAGAAGGGGTTGCTGTCAATGATGTTCCAATCGACAGTTTCAATTTTGATGGGGCCTAATTGGGACAAATAACCACGAATTTCAATTCCGGCGATTTCGCGCAAGTATTTTTTGGCAATACCGCCTGCCGCCACTCGCATGGCAGTTTCCCGTGCCGAAGAACGACCGCCACCACGATAATCCCTGAACCCATACTTATGTTGATAGGTGTAATCGGCATGTCCGGGACGGAAAGTTTCGGCAATTTTGGAATAATCTTTGGAGCGTTGGTCGGTATTTTCGATCAACAAGCCGATTGGTGTTCCCGTCGTTTTGCCTTCAAAAACTCCAGACAGGATTTTAACCTCGTCGGCTTCCCGCCGCTGGGTGGTATGCCGTGAAGTACCGGGTTTCCTTCGATCCAGGTCGTTTTGCAAATCGTCTTCTGATAACGCCATCCCCGGAGGACAACCATCGACGATGCAGCCTATCGCAGGGCCGTGGCTTTCGCCAAAGGAGGTGACGGTAAAACATTTTCCTATCGTGTTTCCAGACATACGTGAACCTGTAAAAATATAAAATTCCCCTTCTCCCTTGAGGGACGACCGCCAGGGATGGCGGAAGTGCGGGAGTAGGTATGGAGCCTACGACGCTAAGGCTGGGATGAGGGAGATATAAAAAACTGATTTTATTCTCCTCGGCAACCGCTCCATGCGTTGCCCTACCTCCTGCATCCATGCAGTCGTCACCCCAACCCCTCCAGCAGGAGAGGGAGCTTACTTCTTCTTCAACCCATTGTTTATATTAATAATTTGCATAGCCACCCTTGCCTTGAAGAAGATTGAAGTATTAGATCCGTTTAATCATTTCAAAGCACTAGTAAAAACATCATGGTATTCAATGACTTGTTCAGCAGTCAGCAAAAACACGCCATCACCGCCACGTTCAAAATCCAGCCAATAAAAAGCGACATTCGGGAAAGTTTTTTGCAACGTTTCCGCACTGCTACCCACTTCGACGACCAATATCCCCTGAGGGGTTAGATAATCTTTTGCTTGCGCCAGTATCCGCACGACGATATCCAAGCCAGTTGTACCCGCAACAAGACCCATTTCTGGTTCGGCATGGAACTCGGCAGGGAGTTGCTGCCACTCTTCTAGGCTCACATACGGCGGATTACTGACAATGACATCATATCGGATATTGGGTAGCTCATCGAATAGGTTCGACCAATATAAAGTCACTTGATCTTTGAGTTGATGTTTATCTACATTGATTTCAGCGACCAGAAGCGCGTGCGCCGACACATCGACCGCATCTATCACCGCATCAGGGAATGCATAAGCGCAAGCAATAGCGATACAAGCACTGCCAGTGCATAAATCCAAAATCCGGCCAACCTGCTCTTCTTCCACCCAGGGAGCAAATCGCTGTTCGATGAGTTCGGCAATAGGTGATCTAGGCACCAACACCCGCTCGTCGACATAGAAGGACAATCCTGCAAAAACTGCTTCTTGTGTTAAGTAAGCAGCTGGTTTTCGTTCCGTTATCCGTTTCTCGAAAACCGCCACAACCGCTTCCCTTTCTTGCAACGTTAACGTTCCCTGTAAATAAAATTCACTTAAACTATAGGGAAGATGCAGTGTATGCAGCACAAGCGCAGCCGCTTCATCCAGCGCCGTTGCACTACCATGACCAAAACTTATTTTGGCTTCAGTAAATCGACTGGCACCCCAGCGGATATAATCTCGCAAGGTAGTTAAAGACGACAAAACGTCAAGCGACGGTGCATTCATGATTCAGAAAAAAACAGGTAAATTGAAACGGATAAAGGGCTTGATTTTAAACTAAAGCAAAGGGTAATGCCGGAATATTAGACAAATCCTACAGTGGGATGTGGTGCATGTTGCCATTTACGAGCATCCTTCGTCAGGCTCATTACGAACAGTTTATACTGAGCCCATTCGTGGTGAGCTTGTCTAACCATGAATGGAATCAACCTAGCCAGTATTTTCCTAAAAGGAACTGGTTCTTGCAATCGCTCAATTAATCAATTTCTTCGATAATCGTATTTACGATAGGCACTTGAACATAATGTTTTTTGTCGTCCCAAAAGTAGTAATAGCCTTTATCACTCGATGTTACCTTACCGTTCTTGATCGTCCAGGTTTTGCTGGTCGTGCCGTTAGCGTAGGTAATCAAATAATCGCTATCCAATATTTCGACTACTTTTCTGGAAAGTTGGTTTTGCTGGTCTTGTGTACAACCAGCCAAAAATATTAAGCCTATCAAATAAATAACTTTCATACTGTAATCCTCGAAAAATCTGTCTGTGTTAAAAGTGATTTTTTAAATTAAGGGATCTCTAAAAATCCCCTTTCCCTCTGGGAGAGGGCTAGGGTGAGGGTTGTAAATGCTTGCTTTTAAATCCCTCATCCCAACCTTCTCGGCAATAGCTCCTGCATTGCCCTACTACCTACATCCATGTAGGCATCTCAGAGGGCGAAGGAGTTTTTTGAATTTTTAGAGATTCCCATAAAAAATAAAACGTTACGCTAATCATTTTCCAACGGGTTTTTACATTACTCCTAAGAAAATAAAACCAGGGAAGTACAAAACTGACACGAAATGGATATAAAGATGGTGCCCAGGGGCGGAATCGAACCGTCGACACGAGGATTTTCAGTCCTCTGCTCTACCGACTGAGCTACCTGGGCATTTGAACGGTGTTGGGGTGGCTTGTTGACGTAAGCAGAATGAATGGTGCCCAGGGGCGGAATCGAACCGTCGACACGAGGATTTTCAGTCCTCTGCTCTACCGACTGAGCTACCTGGGCGGTCATACAAAAGAGCGCCATTAGACGCGATTACGCCCTTACAGTCAATAGGGAATTCATTACTGGGGTAGATTAAAATCCGGTGGGCTACCCTCTTTTCTAAACCAACCCAGGATAAAACGAAAAACTTTTTTTACACCCACCCAAATTTTGGGCAAATACCAGATCATCAATATCACAAATAACACGAGTGCAATCAAGAATGAAACCGGATGGTTGATGCTTGCCCAAACACCTGTAACAACGATAACATCTTCCCCGATTGACGCAATCCAGTTACTAAAAGGTTCTGGTGATGTGTTAATCATCACTCTCGTACCGGCTTTGGTGGCATGTGTGCCAGCCGCAAGGCTACCACCCAATAAGGCAGCAGCGATTTCGACAGCAGGATTAAGGTCTCCCACCGCACCAGCAGCCAACATCGCCCCGGCAGGAATACGGATAAAGGTGTGGATCGCATCCCAGCCAGAATCTGCTCCAGGAGTTTTATCGACGAAGAATTCAACAAAATACATAATGCCCGCAGCGCCCATAACTAACGGGTTTGCCACAATCTGTAAATCCGGTGGCAAATCGATATTGCCGCTGTTGGCAAGAAAGCCCAAGGTCAGCAAAGTGGCGTACAGATTAATACCGCTAGCCCAAGCCAAGCCCATAGTTAACGCCAAAGTTGCCGTTATTTGATCGAGTGCACCCATTGATTACGTCCCCATCCCCATTGTTGATACTTACAATAGCGTAACATACTGATTATGAATGGCGGTTAAATAATAAAACGGGCTTTCTAGCCAAACAACTCCCAAACAGGCTTAACATTCACAGGCAACGGCGCAAGCCTGCCTAACTCGATCCATTGGTTTGCTGGATTGTGAAAATCGGAACCGACAGAACCCGCCAATTCAAAATCATTCGCGTATTTAGCCGCCAATTTAATTTCATCGGCATTACACCTGCCAGTCACCACCTCTATGCCCTGCCCTCCAGCCTGTTTGAATGCGGTCAGCAAACGGTTCATCCATTTTGGGGTTAATTTATAACGCAGGGGATGTGCCAATACCGCTACCCCGCCCGATTGGATAATCCAGTTAACCGCCAACTCCATTTCTGCCCAAGCCGTCGCTACATAAGCGGGCTTACCTTTGGCGAGATAACGGTCAAACGCGTCTTGTTGACTGGAAACGTGAAAGTGCGACACCAGAAAATCGGCGAAATGCGTACGGGTAATCATGCTGTCCCCTGCGGCTTTAGTCACCGCTTCCAACGCGCCGGGAATGCGTTTTTTTTCCAGCTTGGCGGCAATTTGTTCGGCCCGTTCAAAGCGTATCAATTGTAGCTGACGGGTCGCGTCAAACAGCGGTGGATAATCAGGATTGATGCCTAAACCCACAATATGAAAAGTCTTATCCTTCCAGCTTGCAGACAGCTCTATCCCCGCAATCAGCTTAACACCTACTTCAGTTGCAGCCGTTTTCGCCTCATCAAGGCCCGCCGTCGTATCATGATCCGTCAAGGCCAATGCAGTCACGCCTTGTCCATGCGCCCGACGCACCAATTCGGTTGGCGACAGCACACCGTCAGAAACATTAGAATGGCAATGAAGATCGTATTTTTCGGTCATAAGCCCTTATCCGATGCGGGAAGAAGCAAGATGTAACCATGTAAAAGATAAGCCATATCGGCAAAAAAGGTGTAGAACAACTATTATTACCCCGTATTAACTACGCCCACATTATAGCACTTCTATATGACCGCAACCCTTGATGTCAACACCCTTCGCCAACGCGCCGCCGCGTTTGCCAAAGAATTTTCCAAATCGACTTATGAAATGGGCGAAGCACAGGATTTTGTAATGGTCAATATAAACCGGACACTTTTTTAGACAGCCTTCTTATAAAAATCCCGCTCAAACTGCAACGGGGATTGATAGCCTAACTTTGAATG
>NZ_JBEBKJ010000052.1:0-26216 GCF_040079455.1 Methyloglobulus sp.
GACTATTAATTCAACCTGATTACCATCTTTATAAAGGGCATTTACGACCGGAGTACTGCCAGGTCCGGTAATTGTGCTTTTGATGTAATTCCCAAAACTAAGATTGTCAGAAGCCAATATGCTTCTAACATGCGCTAATTCTGGAATGCCTTTAAAAACTTTTGGAGGAAACTCATCATTTTGCTTAAGTAATCCCGCCGGAGGATAGCCTGCCGTTGACCTTCTGCCTCTAGCAACTGAGCCAATGCGATCAATCGTCACAATCCGGCTTTTGTTCTGCCGTCCTTTGATATCTTTGACTCCGGCTAAAGCATCAACAGCATGTTTAGTTGATTGCGCTTGCACGGTAGAGAAAGGATCATAGCACACTAACCCTAACCCCATTTTTACAGTATCGGAGAATTTGCCGATAGTCACACCATCGAATATCCTCGGAGCTGGATCATGCAGAAATATAGCACTAGGAAAAACATCAAGCAACGGCCCGCCGCGCACAATTGAGCCCGCATTTCCTAACGAAATGCTAATACCCGGAGTCGCTTTAAAAAATTCGGGAAAGGCCGTACCACCATAAACGCCAAGTACTTTCAACAAGTTAACCCGTCCGGGCAGTAAAGCGGATTCTTTAAGCGTGAGCGGGATGGCAATTCCAGGGTATTTTAATAGCGGAACACGAGCCCGAACTAATGCACCATTAAGATAAACACTAACAATGTCGCCGTCTACGATGCCATCATCAAAAAGTTGTATGACAACACTTTGTTTACGGAAAATATTTTTTGCCAATGAGTGCTGTGGTTTTATTGGAGGCGCAACAGCAGCAGCAAACGGTTGGCCAAGCAATATTGGAGCCAAGGAGTTAGGTTGATTCTGGCATTCATCCGTAGTGCCGTCAACAGACCGCTTAGTGGCAACGCGCCAAAGCATAAGGCGATGTTCTAAATCAGGGATCACCGCCATCCATTCCGTATTTTGCACAACGCCGTTGTGATTCGACATCCGAAAAATTTCTTGGGCTTCTATTAAGCCAGCGTCATCGTTTTTGGTTTCATCCAAATACGCGATAAAATCCAGCGGAACAGTCAAGTTCAATTTCGCAAAATTATGGCAACCAGGATATTTAGGAATTACTTTTGCATAAGTATGCGAACTGATAGAACAGATTGCAGCAAAAATCATCAAACTACAAAGCGATTTTAAGCGGTTTTTATAAAACATCTTTAGATCCTATGGTCTAGTTTAAATGGAGTATAGATATTAGCTGTTAGCCAAGACTGAGTCAACTTTGATTTTTAACTAGATAGAATGTAGCGAAACCCGATGATTAATTTTTGAGAATTGATTTCAACGCCACCTTCGCTTCATCCCAGTACGCATCAAGCTCGACGAGTTTACAGTCTTTCAAATCACGACCAGTGGCGGCGACTTTTTGTTCGATATATTGAAAGCGTTTGGAAAATTTTTGTGTGCTTTTTTTAAGGGCAACTTCGGGATTAACCTTTAAATGGCGGGCGAGGTTAACGGCGACCAATAACAAATCGCCGATTTCTTCTTCAATATGCGCTTGGTTGCCGGATTGCCAGGCTTCTTCGACTTCACTCAATTCTTCTTGGACTTTGGCAAATACCGGTTCTACCGTCGACCAGTCGAAGCCGAAATTAGCGGCACGATCTTGGATTTTTTCACAGTGCATTAACGCGGGCAAACTGGCGGGTACACCGTCTAATACGCTGCTTTGTTTGTTAACATGTTGTTTTTTTCGCGTTCTTCTGCTTTGGCTTGTTCCCAGGCTTGTTGGCGTTCGTCGTCGTTAGCAAATACGGCATCAGCAAAGACATGCGGATGGCGCACGATGAGCTTGTCGCTAATGCTTTTAGCAACGTCTTCAAAATTAAATTGGCTTTTTTCATTGGCAAGTTGGGCATGGAACACCACTTGCAGCAATAAATCCCCCAATTCGGACCGTAAATCGTCGAGATCATTGCGTTCGATAGCGTCAATGACTTCGTACGCTTCTTCAAGGCCGTAAGGCGGATTAGCCGCGCAACTTGGTTGGGTTTTGGTTTGTCACTTTTGTTTGGGCGCGGCGTAATCCGCCGAAAGTGGCATACCCTTACCATTCGGCGGATTACGGCGCACGGAAACTCCTTACATATCTACCTGTTTAACTGTATGTGCGCCTAATCTGCCCTACGGCCCTAAAAATAGTGGCGCGCTTGGCATCGCAACACGCGGGGAGTCGCTATTTTTGCGAAAGCTTGTTTTGAGGACGTCCTGTCCAAACAAGCGGCAAAAACTTAACGCGACCGCCAATGCCTGCGGCTGCCCCAGCCGTCCTGCTACCCTCGCCCCATACCCGACAAGGGGTATGGGGCATCGTTGCGCAATGACTCGACGCGATGTCGTAAAGCTGTGCATTTTCACTTCGCAAACAACGCTTCGTGAAAACACACAGCCCTATCGCTTCTGGGGACTACAAATCTTCACTCCGCTAACGCTACGTTTCCAGGATTTTCAGCGTTGGAAGTGTATTCCTTCGCTGACAGGAAACGCGTCATTTGGTCATGGCTTATATCCCCATCCAACATCGATGACAATCCGGTTGCTGTCGCAAATCCGTTATTACAGATCAGGTAGTCTGTATATATCTCTAGGTTTTCTTTTTTCATCCCAGAATCATACGCGTTTAAAGAGTAGGGTGCGTAACATCAGCTTGATTACCTGGCTTTTTACAACGGGAAACGGCCACACTCAAAACTAGGCTATCAAACCCCGTTGGAATTTGTGAGGGATTTTGATAGGAATGCCGCCTAAAAAAGTGTCCGGTTTTAGTTGACCATTACAGTGGTTTGGGCTAGGTCTTTCCAGGACATGGGCTGTTGCTCGGTCTTGAATAAAGGTCTATTTTACCCGTTTTGGGGCTTGGGGTCGTGCAAAGGTCTCTTTCTATATTTATCAGTTTTACCTTATTATCATCGAAGGTTTCCGTCAGCTAACCTGAATAACCCACAATGAATAGGATATATCCCCAACGCTATGTACATGCAAGGCACAAAAAAAACGATTGTTGTCCGGCCATTCGAGATAAAGAAATGGTCGCAAGGTGACATTCACCCTTTGTTACAGCGCATATTTTTAGCCCGAGGAATTTATTCCACAACTGAACTGGATAGGGCTTTAGCTAAGCTGCCATCGCCGTGGTTATTGTCCGGCATGGAAAATATGGTCGCACAATTAATAACCGCGATTAAAGACCAGCAAAAAATCACCATCGTCGCTGACTTTGATGCGGATGGTGCGACCAGTTGCGCCGTCGCTATTAAAGGCTTGCAATTATTGGGTGCGAGGAAAGTCACTTTTGTCGTCCCCAACCGTTTTGAATACGGCTATGGCCTTACACCGGAAATTGTTGAATTAGTAAAATTGGATAAACCAGACATCATCATTACTGTCGATAACGGCATATCCAGCGTTGACGGGGTTAAAGCAGCGCAAGATGCAGGTATAAAAGTTTTGGTGACCGACCATCATTTGCCGGGGCTACAGCTACCTTCCGCCGAGGCTATCGTCAACCCAAATCTTGTTGATGATGCTTTCCCTAGCAAGTCCTTAGCTGGCGTAGGCGTAATGTTTTACGTATTGTTGGCATTGCGAAGTAAGTTGCGTGAACAGGGCTGGTTTGAACAACAAAAAATACCTGAACCCAACTTGGCACAATTGTTAGATTATGTTGCGTTGGGTACGGTTGCCGATGTCGTGGCTTTAGATAAGGTTAATCGCATATTGGTCTATCAAGGTTTGATGCGAATACGCACGGGGAGATGTCATCCAGGCTTGCAAGCGCTGATCGAAATATCTGGCAGAAATTCACTTACACTCGTTGCCGCAGATTTGGGTTTTGCCCTAGGGCCAAGGCTGAATGCGGCGGGACGTATGGACGATATGTCCTTGGGTATTCAGTGCTTGTTAACAGAAGACCCCGCACTTGCCAAAACCATTGCGCTGCAACTGGATGACCTGAATAATGACCGCAAAGACATTGAAGGACAAATGAAGCAGGAAGCCCTGGCATTATTGGGCAGAATGAAAGCGTTGGATGGACAGCATCTGCCTGCGGGTGTCTGCCTGTTTGATGAAAACTGGCATCAAGGCGTAATCGGTATTTTGGCATCTCGCATCAAAGACCAGTTGCATCGCCCCGTTATTGCCTTTGCTCCTGCCGGAAAAGACTTAATTAAAGGTTCGGCGCGTTCGATAGCGGGTGTGCATATCCGTGATGTCCTAAGCGATATAGCCGCTATCCATCCAAAATTATTGAACAAATTTGGCGGTCACGCGATGGCGGCTGGTTTGAGCATTAAAATGCACGATTATCCTGCTTTCGCGCTGGCTTTCGATGAGGTGGTCAGCAAACGCTTGGCGAGTGTCGATCTGGAACAAAAAATCTGGTCGGATGGCGAGTTGGAGGAACAGGATATGACCCTGGAACTTGCCGAGTTATTACAAACCGCCGCCACTTGGGGACAAGCATTTCCTGAACCCGTATTCCATGGCAAATTCGATATTATTCAGGCACGTATCGTAGGACAACAGCATTTAAAATTAGTCATGCGGAAACCTAATGGAAACCTTATCCTTGATGGCATCGCATTTTTTGTCGATAAGCCTGAGCAATGGTTGGGTTTAAGGGTTTGCAATGCAGCGTATAAACTGGATGTGAATGAGTTCAGGGGACAGCGGAATGTACAATTACTGGTGCAATATCTGGAAAAAGTAACCTAAATAATTTTTATTAGTGTAAGGATGCTGTTATGTTTGACTTAATGACTTCATCAAAAACCAACCATTTAAGGATGTAATCAGTGGACAAACTAACAGGCATGACCGTTTTTGTGCGCGTCGCGAAAGCGGGGAGTTTCGCAGGCGGTGCACGCGAACTGGGTATCTCCAGAGCGATGGCAACCAAGCACATTATGCAGCTTGAAGGATCGCTAGGATCAAGGTTGTTTAACCGGACGACGCGCAGCCTGAATTTGACCGACGTAGGTGCATCTTACTTGGAGCGTTGCCAGCAAGTGCTGCTCGATATTGAAGAAATGGAAGCCGCCGTCACCCATTTACAGACTGAACCCAGAGGCATCTTAAAAATAAGTGCGCCTCCCGTTATAGGCGCGACCCATATTACGCGAGCAGCCGTCGAGTTTTTGAAAATTCATGCCGACTTAAAGATTGATATTGTTTTGCAAGGTAGCCCAGGAGACTTGATTGATGAAGGGATAGATATCGCCATATTTCTTGGCGCCCTGGAGGACACCAGCATGATCGCAAGAAAGTTGGCTACTTCACCCTTGGTGGTTTGTGCTTCACCTGACTATTTGGATAAATACGGAATTCCGAAAACGCCGGAAGATTTGATTGACCATAGCTGCCTTGTCAATTGGGCCATCGCACCACGGCATAAATGGCAGTTCAGGACAGAATCAGGGTTAAAAATAATTACCGTTTCTGGGCGAGTGCAGTCAAATGCTGCCCACTCGATCCGCATAGCCGCCCTCAATGGCTTGGGCTTGGTTATGTTGCCAACTTACATTGTTGGGGGCGATATTGAAAAGGGTACATTAAGAGTAGTGCTGGAAAGCTATCTTTTACCTCCACTAGAGATCCATGCTGTTTATCCTCATAGAAGGTATTTGTCAGCAAAAGTTAGGGCTTTCCTAGATTTTTTGCAAGTGTGGTTAGAGCCGAGAGCGGGTATGGCAGGTACAGAATAAACGGTGATAGATAAAGTTTTTATACTCGGTTGCTTGCATTGCATCATAAGGTTGTTGGCTGTATCCTGCCCACCATGCAAATACATCTGATTTCTGTCGGCAATCGTATGCCATCTTGGGTAAAGGCCGGTTATGAGGATTACGCTAAACGCTTACCACGCGAATGCGAGCTGCTGCTTAGGGAAATTCCGCCTGGGCAAAGGGGCAAAAATTGTGACGTGCCAAGAATAATAAGGGATGAAGGAGAGAGAGTGAATATGACGATTCCGATTGGATCGCATATCGTAGCTTTGGACTTGTCAGGAAAATCGTGGACTACGCCAGAATTAGCCCAAGCGTTGAATCGCTGGTTGGAAAGCGGAAAAAATATCGCCTTGTTGATCGGTGGTCCAGATGGTTTGTCGGATTCCGTGAAGTCCAAGGCAGGGGAGTTTTGGAGCTTGTCTCCGCTGACTTTCCCGCACCCGCTGGTACGAATTATTGTCGCTGAACAACTATACCGTGCCTGGAGCATACTTCATAACCACCCCTATCATCGCTAATGTCAGCGCAAATCATCCTGGCATCAGCCTCGCCTAGACGCAAAGAGCTACTTGCTCAAATCGGGTTATCAGCGCTCATTAAACCAGTAGATCTTGACGAGACAGCATTAGCAAATGAGAAGCCTTTGGCGTATGTGCAACGGTTAGCTGCTGAAAAATCGGCCGCTATACCTAATGCGGATTTACCTGTTCTGGCGGCTGATACGGCTGTTGTTGTAGACGATTGGATTATGGGTAAGCCCAAAAACCAGGAGGACGGGATAGCCATGCTTACTCGATTATCTGGAAGAAAGCATCATGTCTATACCGCTATTTCATTAAGGGGAAAGCAACATTGGCAAGCAGTGAGTATCACAGAAGTTACTTTCAGAAATCTTACGGAATCTGAAATGATCGCTTATTGGCATACTGGAGAGCCGACCGATAAAGCAGGTGGGTATGCCATACAAGGCTTAGGTAGTTTATTTGTAGCGTCGATTAAAGGCAGTTATTCTAGCGT
Source organism: Methyloglobulus sp. (assembly GCF_040079455.1). Lineage (GTDB taxonomy): Bacteria > Pseudomonadota > Gammaproteobacteria > Methylococcales > Methylomonadaceae > Methyloglobulus. The sequence goes on from NZ_JBEBKJ010000052.1 coordinate 6,813, forward strand.
AATGGGTTTGCCATTATTTCAAACCGCAGAACTTTTGGCAAAACAAGGAATCAATCTGTTTTATGAGTGAAGAAATTTTGATTAATGTCACGCCGCCGGAAACCCGCGTAGCTGTTATTGAAAACGGTGTGTTACAAGAGCTTATCATCGAGCGCAGTCGTAGCCGGGGAATGGTAAGCAATATTTATAAAGGTCAAGTGTGCCGAGTACTTCCGGGTATGCAGGCCGCATTTGTCGATATTGGGCTGGATAGGGCGGCGTTTTTACACCTTTCTGATTTATGTGCAAGGGATTTGGAGAAAAAAGGCTCCGAAAATATCGAAGCTTATTTACATGAGGGTCAACATATTGTTGTTCAGGTCGTCAAAGACCCTATAGGAACTAAGGGGCCAAGGATTACTACCGAACTTTCAATTCCTTCCCGGTTTCAGGTTTATATGCCCTACGCCAGCAATTCTGGCGTATCGCAACGGATAGAGTGTGAAGAGGAACGTACCCGGTTAAAAACCTGTCTTGAGGCTTTTAGAAAAGAACATAAGTGTGGTGGTTTCATCGCCAGGACGGCAGCAGAATGTGTCGAAGAGGCGGTTTTGATTGCTGACATGACGTTTTTGTTAAAGCTTTGGGAATCCATATCTGCCAAAATTGTCGTGGCAAAAGCCAAGGAGTTTATCCATCAAGACTTACCGTTAAGCGTACGCACCTTAAGGGATTTATATAAGGAAGGTATCGAGCGGGTTAGGGTGGATTCCAGGGAGACTTATCGCCGCTTGATTGAGTTTGCAGAAATATTCGTACCCGAGATTGTTCCCGTCCTTGAACACTATACGGGCGAAGGCCCATTATTTGACATTTACAATGTTGAAGATGAAATCCAGAAAGCCTTGGAACGCAAAGTCAGCTTGAAATCGGGTGGACATTTAGTGTTTGACCAAACCGAATCAATGACCACTGTGGATGTTAATACCGGCGGCTACGTAGGCGGAAAAAACCTCGAGGAAACAATCTTTAAGACTAATCTGGAGGCGGCACAAACCATTTCGAGGCAACTTAGGCTGAGAAATTTGGGCGGCATTATCATTATTGATTTTATTGATATGCAAAGTGAAGACCATAAAAAACAAGTGCTACAAGCCTTGGAACGCTGCCTGGAAAAAGATCGCGCAAAAACTAAAATTACCGAAGTGTCTGTACTCGGTTTGGTTGAAATGACCCGTAAACGAACGCGGGAAAGCCTTGAGCATATCCTTTGCGAGCCTTGTAGTGCCTGTGGTGGGCGCGGTGTGTTGAAAACCTCAGAGTCGATGTGCCTAGAGATATTTCGTGAAATCATCCGCGAGGTTAGACAATATAAAGTGCAAAAGCTACTGGTGTTAGCATCAAACAGTGTCGTAGAGATGTTGCTCGATGAAGAGGCGGATATGCTGGCTGAACTGGAATCGTTTTTGGGCGTGCAAATTAAATTCCGAGCAGAGGCAGAATACAATCAAGAGCAGTATGATGTGGTGCTTCTTTAGTTTGGGCGTTACAAAAGTGCTTGCAAAGCAATAGCCTCGGAAATCAAATCGTTATGATCCATCACATCAAACGGGCTACCCGACATCTGATTTTCTGGTCATTGTTGATAGTGGCTATCACCCTTAGCGGTGTGCGACTGGTATTAATGGGTGTTGATAGTTATAAATCCACATTAGAAACCCGCATCAGCGCATTGGTGGGCGTGCCGGTAAAGTTGGGCAGCTTAAGAGCCAAGATGCGTGGCGTTAGTCCTGAATTGGTTTTGAAAGAAATCAACATTGCACCAATCATAGCAACAGAAAAACCTAGTATTCAGCTTAAAGAAATCCGCTTAGGCATCAACTTGGGTGAGCTTTTGCTTAGCAGGGACATGTTGTCGTCGTCTTGGGTTACCTTGGTAGGCGCAAAGCTTTCGGTAATTCGCAAACAGGATGGACAGATCACCGTTGAGGGCTTAAGGGCAGGTAATGGGCAACCGCTCTGGTTACTCCAGGGACGGAAATACGAGGTGTTGCAAAGTCATCTTACTTGGCAAGATCAGCAAAAAGGCGGGTCAACCTTGGTGCTGGATGCGGTCAATTTGGCAATTATGAACGATAGCGACCACCATCGCATTAACATGTTGACGAAATTGCCGGAAAAATATGGCGATGAGTTAAAAGTAGCCGTGGATTTCGAAGGCTCAGTGGATAAGCCTGCTGACATTAAAGGCACTGTGTTTGTTCAAGGTAAAAATGTAAAACTTCATGAGCTTGCCTCCACTTATCTGCCTTTCGAAATCCGCATGACGGCTGGTTCGACTGATTTTAAAGTCTGGGGACAATGGCAACAAGCCCAATTGATTTCTGTGGCAGGCGACGCGCAATTAAGGCAGGTGGCTTTTTCCCGAAGCGGGAGAGGAAATTTTTATATTAACCATCTGGATACCCAATTTAACGGTCTAACGAAAGATCAACAGTGGCTTGTGGATATCAACCGTTTCTTATTAGAATCGGGTGGGGAAAACAAAAAACTCGATAAAAAATGGCCAGATGCTATCGTCAGTTTTGCTGTAGAAAAAGGCACAAATACTGGGTTTCAAAAATTGAAAATGGTTGCCAAACAACTTGATTTGGCAGAGTTTTCCAAGCTATTGCATTTTTTTGCGCCATTGACTGGAGAGCAGGCGCAGTTGTTAACACAAGCCCAGGCTAGGGGCACACTTAAAGACTTTTCCTTATATGCAGAGCCTCAACTTAAAAACTTTGCCATTGCGGGTTGGTTTGATTCCCTAAGTATTGAACCATTACTTACCCTACCAAAAATAGAAAATATCAGCGGCAAGGTCAAGGGCAGCGACAAGTTAGGGAAAGTTGAGTTGGCTAGTCAGAATATTCATATAAACCTGCCACAGTTGTTCAATAAGGCAGTTTTTTTTAGTCAAATCAATGGGATATTAGCTTGGCAGCAAGCTGAAGATCAATGGGTTTTATCAAGTCAAGCTATCGGCCTGAATTGTCCGGCATTTCAGAGCGAAAACCGCTTCCTCGTACGTATTCCTAAAAACGAAGAAAAACCGTTTATTGACTTGCAAATTGCATTTAATAGCGATGACCTAAGCCAAGTCGCGGCTTACCTGCCAACGCAAATAATGAAAGAGAAGCTGAAGACTTGGTTAAGCAATGCTTTTGTGGGCGGTAAGCTAACAAAAGGTGATTTATTGTTTTATGGTAAGCCTAAGGATTTTCCATTCACCGACGGCACTGGCGTGTTTGAAGCCAAGCTAGACATTGATGAAGTCGAAATAAAATTTCATCCCGAATGGCAGCCTATTTCCGGCATTAATGGTGTGCTTACAATTGAAAAAAACAGCATACAGGGTTTATTTAATCGAGGACAAATAGGTAAGGTTGACATCAACAAAGCCGAAATGTTGATTTCCGATTTAGGTGTTGACGAGCTATTGACTATCAAAGGCGAAGGGCAGGGCGACATAAACCAGATACTGAATGTCTTGCAACAATCGCCCCAGGCAAGTCGGGTAAATCCAGTAACAGCGCATACTACCATCCAGGGTACAGCCAAAGCCACACTTGATTTGACGATTCCTTTACGTCCAGGTCACGAAATTAAAGTTGATGGCAATGCCAAGTTGAACGATGCCCAGTTAACTGTCAATCGGCTAGCCCTAAAAATTGACAAAATAAACGGTAACTTAAAATTTAACAAACAAGGCATTTATGGTGATGGCATTCAAGCATTCACCCTTGGTCATCCTATAAAAGTCAATATTATGCAAGCCGATCAACAAACCTTAATAAATGTAGGTGGCAAGGTCAAGGTTGGTGACCTAGAAAATTTGTTTGATTGGCCTAAATTGCAACAAGTAGAAGGTGCGGGCGAGTATCAGTTTCAATTACAAATTCCCAGCACTGATATAGAAAATAATCCCATGCAGATAAGTGTGAAATCGACCTTGGAAGGAGTGGCACTGCGACTTCCAGGTTCACTAATGAAAACCAAAGAGCAGCAAAAACCTACATCCCTTACTTTTAGCTTAAGTGATGAGCTGGCATTGCCTATAGAATTCAATTATAACAACGAGTTGAAAGCAGCCATAAGCCTTAACTCCAAGGAAAGAAAAATTAATTCTGGGCATATTTTAATAGGCGTGGGCGAGGCGAGACAGCGCTTAGCTTCTGGGATAAAGTTGGAGATTAATCGAGATCAACTGCCCTTACAGGAATGGTTGGGCATTGCAGCTACGCAACAACAGACAATTAGCAGCAGTCTCGATATCAGTGAAATAAAAATACATAGCGTGTCGGCAATGTGGAAAAAGACCCGCTTAGGTGCATTTGATTTAGCCTTAAAACGCAGTCAAAACTTTTGGGCAGGAGAGGTTGATAGCACCATTGCAAATGGAAAGTTTCAATTACCTGCTGATCTAAAAGGTGCAAACGCTATTAGCTTTGATATGGAAATGTTAAACCTGTCTGCCATAAAGCAATTTAGCTTTCAGAATGCACCTGCGACGGTTAGTGCGGGACTTAAACCTCTGCTTAATATCCACAGCAAAAAAACCTTATGGCAGTCTGAAAACCTTGGGGAATTGACTCTTGAGACGGTGCGTAAGCAGCAGGGCATGATAATAAAACGCCTGGAACTTGATGGTGAAAACGAAAAGCTGGTCATGACGGGTGACTGGAAAGACAATGGTGTAACGTCGACAACCCACCTCGCAGGCCGTCTTAATATGAAAAGGGCGGATCAGCTTTTCGATAAGCTTAATATCACAAAGGATTTAACCGACACCAGTGGTGTGATTGATTTTAAACTCAACTGGAATGCAGCGCCATGGCAAATGAGCTTGCCCGATTTGCGGGGAGACATGGATGTCAGTTTAAAAAATGGCCGCATCTTAAGTATTGACCCAGGATTTGGGCGCGTTTTGGGTATCCTGGCGGTCGCGCAGTGGATTAAACGTTTACAATTGGATTTCAGCGATATTTATGAAGAAGGCTTGACTTACAATAGTATCAAGGGACACTTTGATCTACTGAACGGCAAGGCAACGACCAAAAACTTAATTATTGATGCCATACCTGCCAAAATCACAATTCTTGGAGATACCGATCTGGTTAAACAAACGGTTGACCATGTTATTAAAGTAGTTCCCAAAAGTTTAGACGCTGTTCCTATTGCTGGTACAATCGTAGGCAGAGTAGCCGCAATGGTCGGTAAGACCTTAACCGGAAAAGACCAAGAAGGATTTTTCTTCGGAACAGAATATTTGGTGAAAGGAGATTGGCAGGATGTCAAAATCAGTTCACTGCATGAAAACGATGGTTTATTTCAAAAAACGTGGAACAGTATTACCGACTTTCCGTGGAATGAAGAAGAACAACAAAAATGAAAAGGTTATGTGAATGAACAAGTGTGCAGCCATACAAATGGCATCAGGCCCTAGCGTAAGCTCCAATCTGCTGGAAGCCGAAAAGCTGATTGCTGAAGCGGTCAAAACTGGCGCAAAACTGGTCGCGTTACCGGAAAACTTCGCCATGATGGGCGACCGCGAAATAGACAAGATCAAGATCAAGGAAGTTGATGGCACTGGGCCTATCCAAAAATTTTTATCGTCAACCGCAAAAAAATATGGGGTGTGGCTTATCGGTGGCACAATTCCTATTGCTGGTAATGACGACAATAAAGTCCGTGCCGCTTGCGTCATTTATAACGACCTCGGCGAACGGGTTGGACGTTATGACAAAATCCATCTCTTCGATGTTAATGTACCAGGTACGGATGAGGTCTATCGGGAATCCGACAGCATAGAACGAGGAGAGCAAGCTGTTGTAATGGATACGCCGTTTGGGAAGCTGGGAATTGCCGTCTGCTATGATCTGCGCTTTCCAGAGGTTTTCCGTAAAATGGTGATGCAAGGTATGGAAATCCTAGTGATTCCATCGGCATTTACCGCCAAGACCGGATCGGCACATTGGGAAGTATTATTGCGTGCGCGAGCCATCGAAAATTTATGTTACGTCATAGCACCCAACCAAGGCGGCTTTCACCTGAATGGTCGTAAAACCTACGGGCATAGCATGATTATTGATCCCTGGGGCATGGTGTTGGATTGCTATAAAACGGGCGCGGGTTTTGTCGCTGCGGATATTGATCTTGAAAAGCTGGCTAAAGTGCGTAGTGCTTTTCCTGTGCTTAACCATCGGCGGGTTAACTGTGAATAATATGCCGAAAACCCTATCAATTCTGCTGCTTACCTTATTGTTGTCAGCCTGTGGTACAACAGATAGTGGTCGATATAAGGATAATGCCAATCTTGAACGGCCTCCTGAGTTACCCATCGACAAACAAGGCGCAGAACAGGTTGCAGCCAACAAGCTTGAAGCACCGGTACGAAGGCGTGGCAAAGGTCTCAAGTCCGATATTTATAGGGTTCAAGGCACGTCTTCAGAATTTAAAATCAAACGCAGCTTCGATGAGGCGTGGAGTGTTTTAAATCGTGCAATTGAACATAATGACTTAAAAGTGACTGACCAAGACCGCAGCAAAGGTTTTTATTATGTTGCTTACGATAGCGGTTTTTTCGGTAAGGCAAGTTCGTATTTTGATGATGAGCGCAATCAACCGACTTATTTATTGAAAGTTGAAGCGCAAGGCGAAGAAACCAGCGTTATAGCAAGCTTGGCAAACAAGGACGAGCAAACTGACTCGGCAAATCCTAAAAATGCGGGTGGCGATGCTTCTCAGGATCAGTCACCAAAACTTATAGAATTATTGTATGACACCCTGCACGATGATTTGAAAGATGAATGAACGTTCTAATTTAGCTTACGTCCAATTTATACATAAACTCACGCATATCTCCCAAACTCATTGATTATTAATGGAACTATTAGCCCAAGCACGACAAACCATTCTCGCCCCTACTGGGATGCAAGACAGCGATATTCAAAAAATCATGAATCAGCTACTCAGTGTGCCTGTTGATGCTGCCGATATTTATTTTCAGACCAGCCATTCGGAATCTTGGGTGATGGAGGGCGGCATTATCAAAGAAGGCAGCCATAATATTGAGCAAGGGGCGGGTGTAAGGGCAGTGGCAGGTGAAAAAACTGGCTTTGCTTATAGTGACCGTATTGAATTGCCAGTGTTGCTGGAAGCCGCAAATAACGTCAAAGCCATTGTAAGGCTAGGTCAAGAAGCACAAGTCGGGTTGCCTAAAACAAGCAATTGGCCGCGCTATTATGCGATGACTAATCCCTTACGATCGCTGGGCGATCAAGAAAAAATCGACTTATTGCGTAAAATAGACACCGAAACCCGCAAATTAGATAGCCGGATCGAAGAAGTCATTGTTAGCATGGTAGGTGTTCACGAGAGTATTCTGGTTGCCAGTCAGGATGGCTCGCTCGCTGCCGATGTACGGCCTTTAGTGCGGATGAATGTATCTGTCATCGTGGTAGAAAACGGCAAACGCGAACAAGGCAGTATGGGTGGCGGTAGCCGTACCGATTACAGCTATTTTATAGATGAAGATACTGCATTAGGTTATGGCCGTGAGGCCGTCCGGCAAGCATTGGTTAACCTAGAAGCCGGAGAAGCGCCAGCCGGAAATATGATCGTCGTCTTAGGTCCAGGCTGGCCGGGAATTTTACTGCACGAAGCCATAGGACACGGGCTAGAAGGGGATTTTAACCGTAAAGGCACATCAGCATTCAGCGGTCGCGTCGGTGAGCGCGTTGCTTCCGACTTATGTACAGTCGTCGATGACGGTACTTTGCAAAATCGGCGCGGTTCATTAAGCATAGACGATGAAGGCACGCCGACAGAAAACACTGTCTTGATTGAAAACGGCATTCTTAAAGGTTACATGCAAGATAAGCTTAATGCCCGTTTGATGGGCGTTAAACCAACGGGCAACGGCAGGCGTGAATCTTACGCACACATGCCAATGCCACGCATGACCAATACCTACATGTTACCAGGCAAAGACGACCCCGAAGACATTATCAAATCTGTCAAAAAAGGCCTTTACGCCAAGAATTTTGCCGGTGGTCAGGTAGATATTACCTCCGGTAAATTCGTATTTTCCGCCAGTGAAGCCTATCTCATCGAAAATGGCAAAATCACTCGTCCGGTTAAAGGTGCAACCTTGATTGGTAACGGCCCTGACGTTCTTACCAAAGTCTCCATGGTCGGTAACGATCTTCAGCTCGACAGCGGCGTTGGGACTTGCGGTAAAGAAGGCCAAAGCGTACCTGTTGGTGTTGGTCAACCGACGATCAAGATCGATGGGATAACGGTGGGTGGGACGAGTGTTTAAAGTTTGGATAAATACCACTACCGATAACTCCAACCGCCGCCCATTGATTTAAACAGCAATACCGCAGCCGTTAATACATCGACATGAGCCTGAATTTCACTGTCTTGCGCGTTTAATAAACTGCGCTGAACGATTAATAAAGTTTGATAATCGGTAGCTCCGGCCAAAAAACGGTCCCGCGCAATCTCATAAGCTTGCTTGGCGCTGTCGACCGATAACAGTAATTGCTCACGGCGGCGTGTCGATTGGCTACCTAGTGCAAGCGCATCTTCAACCTCTTGATAGGCGGTCAGAATGGTTTTACGATAAATCTCTAACAATTCGGTACGCCGAGCCAAGGTACGCTCAAGCTCGCCTTCGATGCTTCCACCCTGGAATATGGGCGCTGTTAAAGCCGATGCCAGTGCGATCCCAACTCCTGCGGGTTGCGCGATAGTCACGGCAGTAAATATATTAGCTTCACTCAATTGTAAACGAGGGTAAAACGCAGCCCTAGCCTTACCAATATCGGCGTGGGCGGCAATCAATTCGGCCTCGGCGCTATGGATATCGGGTCGCCGGTCAAGCAGAATTGACGGCTGAGAAACATCAGCTTTTGGTATAGCTATAGGTTGCAGGTTCTTTTCACCTACTTTGAATTGTTGAGGTGCGCGGCCAAGTAACACGGCCAGAGCGTTTTCAGACTGTGCAATTTGTTGGTCAAGCTGCGCTACTGCGGCTGCGGCATTGGCAAGTTCCGTTTTCTGTTGTGCTACTTCCAGCGCCGATGTTGCGCCTGCTTCGAAACGCGTAACGATGATAGCTAACACTTCTTTAATATTGTTAAGATTATTTTCAGCAATAAGTTTACGTTCCTTTAAGCCGACAATGGCAAAATAAGATTGGGCCACATCGCCCATAACGACAAGTCGTAATGCATTGAGAGAGAAACCGGCATTTGCTAAATGACTTTTTGCGCTATCGCGCCCAGCCCGTATTCCACCCCACAAATCGACCTCATAAGACATATTCCATTGTCCTCTCCAAGAGTTGCTGTTGGAGTTGAGGCCGTTGCCACTGATGTTACTAATGCCACCACTGCTATTAACATTGCCCGAACTACCGCTGTTGCTGTAGTTATAGCTTCCTGTGGCACTGATTGCGGGCCATAGTGGCGCACCTGCAATTTTAGCCAATGCCCTAAATTGCCCCACACGTTCCCTGGCCGCAGCCAAGTCCAAATTATTGTTAAGCGATTCAGTCATCAGGCGGTCTAGTTCAGAACTACCGAACTTTTTCCACCAGTCTTTAGATACTAAATACGTACTAGTTGTAATTGTCGGACGGGATACGTTCTTCCATTGACTTGGGGTTATGGGCTCAGGCCGTCGGTATTTAGGCGCTAACGAGCAGCTGGCTATAAGCAATACAAAACTAACTGTCCACCAGATAGAAAATCGGCTCATTCTGCTGCCAATGCCACGACGGGATCAAGTAATGCAGCTTTACGTGCAGGTAAGTAACCGAATAAAATCCCAGTGGCGAAAGCGCAGGAAAACGCCAGAATTGCGGGGAGCGGAGAAAATATAACTGGAACCTCAAACATCTTAATAATGTAGCCTGTGCCATAACCGATCAACACACCCAAAATCCCACCTAATGTGCACACCACCGCTGCTTCGGTGTTGAATTGCAGTAAAATGTCACGTCGGCGTGCGCCAACCGCCATCCGAATTCCAATTTCACGAGTCCGTTCGGTGACGCTAACCAGCATGATATTCATAACGCCTATGCCGCCAACCAATAATGAAATTGCTGCCACTGTGCCTAAAAGAGTAGTAAGTGTATTTTGGGTAGCTGTCGCAGTTTCCAATATCGATGCCATATTGCGTATGCGGAAATCCTCGGTTTGGTGCCGTGACAACAATAAGCTGGATATCGCTTCTTGGGTATCTTCGATAAGCGATACATCGCTAACACGCACGGTAATTCCATTTAAATAATTTTGCCCGAATAAGCGGATAAGCCCCGTACTGATAGGCACGATCACAGTATCATCCTGATCCCCGCCATAAGCTGAAGCACCTTTAGGCGACATGACACCGATAACTTCGAAGGGAATATTGCCGATCAGGATGTAGCGGCCAAGCGGATCGTCCCCCTCTGGAAAAAGTATCTGTGCAACGGTTTGGCCTAGAACAACAACCGGGGCAAAGCGTTTTAAATCCCGGTCATTAAAGAAATCACCCAAAGCTACCGGCCAATCGCGTACCCGGATCATTTCGGCCCCAACCCCTTGTATACTGGTAGCATAATCGATATTGCCAAAGCGTACGGTCATCCTGGCGTTACGCTCGGCTAATGCGATTTCCACATTTGGTAATTCTTGTATTGCGACGACATCGTCAGGAATCATCGTGATAACGTCGCTTGAACCGCGCAAACCTGGCGCTCCCGGACGGATCGACAGCAAGTTAGTACCCATGGAGCGGATTTGATCCAATACTGACTGTTGACTGCCTTGGCCTACGGCTAACATTGTAACGACAGCGGCCACCCCGATAATAATACCTAGCAAAGTCAATGCGGTGCGGAACAAATTAACCCGTAGAGCGCGCATTGCGGTTTTAACCGCTTCGCCCATATCTGCAAACACATCGGCTTTTCCTGTTGGATTAAAGGTAAATGATGATCGTGTGTGTTTAAGATTATCCGGCGCGGTATCATTGGTAATTCTGCCATCACTTATATCGATAACACGGTCAGCATGAGCGGCGACTTGTGAATCATGCGTAATCAACAGAATAGTACGGCCAGTTTTATTCAAATCTGCCAGTAATGCCATCACTTCTTGACCGCTGCGGCTATCCAGTGCGCCAGTAGGCTCATCCGCCAGAATCACAAGCGGATCGTTCATCATTGCCCGGGCTATGGCCACCCGTTGTTGTTGTCCTCCGGATAATTGCGAAGGCACATGGTCGAGTCGATCACCTAGGCCAAGGTTGTTGAGAAGTTTTCGCGCTCGTTCAATGCGCACGTACTTGCTGATACCCGCGTACAAAGCTGGAATTTCGACATTTTCCTCTGCACTTGCCGAACCCAGAAGGTTATAACGTTGAAACACAAACCCAAAGGTCGTCCTGCGTAATGCCGCAAGTTCGTCCGGATCAAGCGTGGCTACATCCCTGTCCATCACGAAATAAGAGCCTGACGTTGGACAGTCCAGGCAACCCAGCACATTCATCAGGGTCGATTTTCCCGATCCTGATTGCCCTATAATCGCAACGAATTCTCCGGGCCATATTTTCAAGGAGACATTGTCCAGCGCTCGAATCAAATTATCGCCATTGCGGAATGTACGGCAAATATTTTCCAGATTCAGCAACGGCTTTTGTATTTGAGTGCTTTCGCTCATAGTCGTGGTGTGCTTGGGAAACCAGTAGGGTTACCGTTATGCTTTTTCGGCGCTACGGCGAGTTTAACCCGTTCACCCACTTTCAAACCGTCACGTACTTCTGCAAAGCGGCGGTTCTGTAGTCCAATATGAATGATCCTTTCCTGAAGTTCTTTTCCAGTTCCAAATATTTTAATCCGGTAAGCCGAGCCGCTCTTATTGTCTTGTTCAGACAAACGCTTACCCAAAGCCGATACTGGAATCAGCGGTACATGTTTGGACTCACCTAACACAAAGAAAACCTGTGCACTCATGCCGGTCATGAGTTGTCGATCCGTGTTGTCCACATCGATGAGCACGTTATAAAGCACCACATTATTGACCACTTCAGGCGTCGGTAATACCTGTCGTACTGTACCGCGCCAACGCCGTTGTTCCGAGCTCAATGTCGTAAAGTAAACTGGTAAACCTGGGATGATTCGCATGATATCTGCTTCGGCCGTTTGCGAACGTACCGTCATTTTATCCAGCTTTGCCAGTTGCATGATCATTGGTGTCTGCTGATTGGCGTTTAAGGTTTGTCCGGCGCGTGCGCTTTGTTGCACGACTGTGCCATCCATGGGAGCAAATATTTTGGTATAGCCTAAGTTAGTCCGGTCGCCGCCCAAAGTTGACTGAATTTCTTTTAATTGCGCCTTGATTGAATCCGCCTTAGCTCTAGCCGCTTTAATATTAGTCTCACTACTTTGCAATTCCTGTTGGCTGACCGCTTTGGTTTTGAACATGAGTTGATTGCGGGCATACTGTCGATCGGCAAACAATATTTGCGCTTCCTGTTCGACCAGTTGTGCTTTCAACGTGTTAATCTTCGCTTCGTCCGCCATTACCCGTGAGGCGTAAATGCGAGGGTCGATTTCTGCGAGTAAATCACCTGCCTTAACGACATCACCGATCTCAACATGCAGTTTTAGTAATTGGCCTGTCACTTGTACGCCAACATCGACATATTCTTTCGGCTCCAGTTTGCCTTGAGCGGTTACATTTTCTTCGATGTCGCCATATTCAATAATTGCAGCCATTTCATCTAATGACTGCTTTTCAGAATCCGCTGACTTCGAAAAAAACAACCATAATCCAAAACCTGCCGATAATATAACAAGGCACAATCCAGTAATCCGATAACGGGGGTTTGGTGTTTTAAATAACTTTATTTGCATGAAAAGATTTTCTGAAGAGACAGCCAAATCATAACATCTATTGTTATAGCAGGAGGGCTGCTCTTTGATCGGTCAACAGTAATCAGGACAAAAAGATAAGTGATTTTTCTATAGGTTTCAAAATTCGCGGGTGACATTGAGCCATTAGCCAAATGGTATCGTTTGTGATTATAAAAGACTTCGATGAAGGAGTACACGGAAGCGTAACGTTAGTGGAGCGGTGTACGACGACCCCCGCGTAGCCGTAGGGGCCGGGCGTGTTGACGGAGTTGGAGCGCGAGCGGAAGCGTAGTCAACATGCAAGGCCATCCGACACGGCGTCAAGTCATTTGGGCAGTCGTGATGCACAGCGTACCGAAGGGGAGTTGTGCATCGTGACGAACCGAGGACGAACGCGGGCAGCCGAAGGCATTAATCGCCACGTGAATTTTCGCCGCTAAAATCGGATGGACCCCATTTTAGCTTTCGCGAAAAATAGTGGCGCGCTTAGTTTACCTCGGTTTTAGAGATTACTCTCTTAGCCGAGTGTCCGCTAGACTGGGGCAAGATCATTTACTTGAAAACCTTTTGCTCGGACACACTTGTTAAGCTTTGAGGTTATCACGATCTGGCTTGTGAGCAAGTATTGCGTGAATTCACCTTTATGTTCAGTTCAGCGATGTCTGTCCAAATAGCTTGAGCGATAACTGCGACAGCATCAGTTATCCATCCCATAACAGCTTGGTTGTTTTTATAGTATTTACCGATAAACTCAATAAATGGTTAATGACAGCAACTCGATTTGTTTACACTTTAGGATCTTTAAATGACCGTAACTACACCCAAAGTTACCTGTTTTCATGATGGCGAATGCCCCATTTGCAACATTGAAATCAATGCGATGAAAAAACTCGACAAAGCGGGGAATGTTAATTGGGTGGATATTAGCCAGGATAAGGCTGCTTTGGCGAAAGCAGGCTTAACATACAAGCAGACAATGGATCGTATGCACGTCATCGACGAGAATCAACAATTGCAATCAGGTGTGTTGGGATTTTTGCAGGTTTGGAAACAACTGCCCTATTATCGCCGACTTGCCCCTCTTGTTGAGAAAGTCCCACTGCTATTGCCGATATTGGAATTTTGCTATCGAATTTTTGCGCGCTATCGTTTACCGCTAACGGGAAAAAAACAGATCACAGAATAGCCATTATGAATCAAATCAATCCCAATAAATTATTGCTATCAAAATGGACAGCCGTTGCACCCAAACAGAAAGAACGCCACTTTATGGTGATTAAGCTGATCCGTGACGAAGAACGGGAGATTATCGCCTGCAAATTGGAAGCGGTAATCAATAATAATAGCTATGAAATAGATTGGCAGGTATTGAAAGATTCATCTCTTTGGTTGATGGGTTGGCAGTAAGACAATTAATAGTTTTTGATAAATGAAGGTAATAAGATGACAGCTAACATTTACGGAGATACTAAACCCCGTTATTTTAACCACATAAACACTTGCAAATGAGTAGCTTAATGATTGGATGTAGAAAACTATCACTAATGGTTTTGTTGGCTACTGGCTTAACAATGGTTAATGCTGCACAGGCAATAAGCCCTATTGATCCAACGGGTGAGGATGTCACTGGTTATAAACCAGGTAAAATATATGTGCTAGGCGATATTAGTCCCTATGGCGGAAAAATCTATTTTGTCGATGATTCTGGAGAACATGGTTTGGAAGCGAAATTAGTCGATGAGACAAACCTACTCGTCTGGAGCGACGCTGTTAAAGCTGCAAGTGCTTATGGATTCCGATGGCATCTACCGACAAAGGTCGAGTTAAAAATATTGTATGAACAAAAGGATCTAGTGGGTGGTTTTGCTGACGACGACTATTGGAGTTCTACCGAACTCGACAGTAACAGTGCGTGGATCCAAGGCTTCGTCAATAGTGATCAGGATCGCTACAATAAATACAGTAAACTTAGTGTGCGTGCTGTTCGGGCTTTTTAGCATCTTTGTATACGCAACAGAAGGGCGATATTTCTATACAAGAAACAATGGATTTTTGAAGTCTCCTTAATAAAGAGCCTGTTTTTATTATGGTAGTTCTAGATAATTGCAGACTTTTCTTACCGTCTTTCGAATTGTCGGCTAATTGAAATAGAATAGTCATAATCAAGATATCCGTTCCCGATTGATACTGTATTGAAATTTTTAGTTATCAGTACCCCCAATTAAAAAACAATGGTCAATGGAAATTATTAGCGTAAATTGGATTCGTGTACCCATGTCATTTTTATGTAACCTGAAAGGGTTAAGTTACATAAATTCAGGCATTTTTGAATATCATTTAAGAAAAAAGGCCATCAGAAGTTTACAAATAGATGGCTAAAAAACATAACCACTTTATTAACTGCAAAGAAAATAATCCTGAAAGAGGGAAACATGGCGAATTATTTAATCATCGCTGCGAGCAGCGGCATAGGGCAAGCGACCGATGAAT
This sequence comes from Methyloglobulus sp., assembly GCF_040079455.1. Classification (GTDB taxonomy): domain Bacteria; phylum Pseudomonadota; class Gammaproteobacteria; order Methylococcales; family Methylomonadaceae; genus Methyloglobulus. The sequence continues at coordinate 22,237 of NZ_JBEBKJ010000052.1, forward strand.
TGTTGCGATTAGCAGGACACAATGTTTTTACTACGGCGCGTGACCATTCAAAAATTACTCCCGATGCAATATTGGATGCCACCGACTTTGATGCGGTAGATAGAGTATTCCATCAAGCGGGTGAACTGGATGGCGTGGTCAATTGCTGCGGGTCTTTACTGTTAAAGTCGGCGCACCTCACTAGCAAAGATCAGTATCAAAGCGTGATCGACGCTTCGCTGACAACCGCATTTGCAACCGTGCGGGCAGCCGGAAAACACATGAACAAAGGCGGTTCAGTCGTTTTGGTTTCTTCGGCTGCTGCGATGGCAGGATTTGCCAACCATGAAGCAATCGCCGCTGCAAAAGCTGGCATCATCGGTCTCACACTGTCGGCGGCAGCTACCTATGCATCATCTAACATACGTTTTAATGCAGTCTCCCCCGGCTTAACACAAACGCCGCTCACAGCATCCCTTACAGGTAATGAAACTTCCCGAAAGATATCTGAGGCCATGCATCCTTTAGGCCGGCTAGGTAAGCCCGAAGATATAGCACGGGCGATAGTATTTCTCCTCGATCCAGCTAATGATTGGATCACTGGCCAAGTGTTGGCAGTGGATGGCGGTCTGTCGAGTGTGCGACCTAAAATGAGGTCGTAAATATTCTTGGCTTTGCCTTATTCAGGGCATAGTTAGCATGAATCTAAGGGTTCTTTTAGTGAGGCTATAAATACTATGTAATCTTAAATGAAACCGCAATGTACTATTGGAAAGGGAGGCTTTAATATAAGGCGGTTATGAAGCATCAAATACGAATGTGGATGCTCTGTAGGCTAGAGCGGGAAAACAACATGGACACTGGTCAACAGTAATATGCGGGCCGATCAAGATATCTCAACAGAAACAAAATCATACCAATCAAAGAACTATTGATCTAAATCATTTTTTGGTGCCTCGGGCCGGAGTCGAACCGGCACGGTGTTACCACCGAGGGATTTTAAGTCCCTTGCGTCTACCAATTTCGCCACCGAGGCATCGATAACGTTGATCAGGACGGCATTATATATCATCATCAAAAATAAACTAGCGTAATCCTAGTTTTATTTGGTTTGCCGCTATTTTTAGCTTATTCTGGCACGCTATCAATATCCGTTCTGTACAGTTTCCTATACGCTGTTACACTTTTGATTCAACTCGAACGGTATTAATCCTTCACAGCTAGATCAATGTTTTGAACAAGGATAAACACTAATGTTTGGTATACTTTGTAAAAAATCAAGACTGCTAGGCTTCTGTTTGTTGATGGTTGCAGCGACTGTAATAGCAGACGAACAAGCCATGAATAAACTAGTGATTGGCAGTTTCTCTACTGGCTCTCTTACGGGTTGGAAAGCTAAAGAGTTTAAAGGACAAACTCAATACCAGGTCATCAAACTAGATAATGCTCAAGTATTGAAAGCTGACAGCAATGCTGCGGCATCTGGTTTATTCTCTGAACAACGCATAGACCTAGAAAAAACACCCATCATGAACTGGCGCTGGCGTATCGAAAATCGCTTGGCCAAAGCTGATGAGCAAAGCAAGTCAGGAGATGATTTTGCCGCCCGTGTTTATGTGGTCGTGAGTGGCGGTCTGATTTTCTGGAATGCCAAAGCCATCAATTATGTGTGGGCTAGTACGTCACCTGAAAACAAAACCTGGCCGAATCCTTTTGCGGGCGATCATGCCATGATGGTTGCGGTTCGATCATCGTTAGATAAAACGGGCACCTGGTATACAGAAAAACGTAATGTCCGCGCAGATTTTAAACGACTAACAGGTGAAGACATGCCTTATATCGATGCGGTTGCCATTATGACCGATACCGATAACGCCAAAGGCAAAGCAACGGCTTACTATGGTGACATTTACTTCACAGCGGAATAGCCCATGCACGATACGCTTCCTTACCTGGAACCCACTGATTTTCCTGCCATCAAGCGAACTACACTAGCAGTTTTACAGGTTAACCTGGGCTATTTGTGCAATTTGAGCTGCACCCATTGCCATGTGAATGCCGGCCCTAAACGTATCGAACTGATGGACAGGGCAACGGTTGATTTGATACTGGAGTTTATCCGCCGTGAGAATATCCATACACTTGATTTAACCGGCGGTGCTCCAGAAATGAATCCCCATTTCAATTATCTGGTGATGCAAGCAAGGGCAATGGCTGTCACCGTAATTGACCGCTGCAATCTGGTGATTCTTCAAGAACCGGGCTATGAAGACTTGGCGGAGTTTCTTGCAAGCAACCAAGTAGAAATCGTTGCATCGCTACCCTGTTATCTTGAAGATAATGTGGACAGACAGCGTGGCAAAGGTACTTTCAGCGCCAGCGTGGATGCTTTGAAAAAGCTTAATGAGTTGGGTTATGGTCAGACTGATGGTCAACTAAAGCTTAATCTGGTCTTTAATCCGCAGGATAACAAACTGCCGCCCGATCAAAAAACATTGGAAGCAGCATATAAGCAGCATTTGTTTGAACACTTTGGCATCATTTTCAATCAACTCTATGCCATGACTAATCTCCCTATCCAGCGTTTTGGTAGTCAATTAATCAGTAAAGGTTTGTTTACTGAGTATTTACAATTATTAAAAGATAATTATTGCCAGGAAAATCTGCCTGGTGTGATGTGCCGAAATACGATCAGCATCGACTGGCAAGGGTTTGTTTACGATTGTGATTTTAATCAAATGTTGCAGTTGCCATTAGGGGCTAACCTAAATCGCCGAACGCATTTGAGCGAGTTGCAAAGCGACTCCTTGACCGATTCGGTGATTGCGGTGAGGCAACATTGTTATGGTTGTACAGCGGGGCAGGGTAGTAGTTGCGGTGGGGCATTAGCCTGAGTTGGGTGAATTTCAGCGGAGGTGATTTCATTCGACTTATCATCGATTTTTGCAATGCTTTAATTAAACAGGACACATTTAGAAGCAGATTTATAAAGTCATTAGAGGTGGGTGCTAATCAACAAAAGGCTCTAAAGTTCCACGGGATTTATCTGTGCATTCAGCCATGATAGCGACAAACGTCATTGCAATTCACGCGAACTGCTGAGTTAAACCAAGACTGCGCACGATAGAGTTGTATGAAAACGCGCAGTTATCAAGGTCAGTCCGGTTGAGCGACAGAAAAGCCAAACTATAAACGGTCGCTAAAGTATTTGAAAAAACTGCTCTTGTTCATATGCCATGCAATTTTCAAACGTTAGTGGGTTATCGGTTAAACGTTGAATCACTAGGCCCCCCTGAACAGTGACCAGAAAATGTTCTGCTTGTACTTCGGCCTCTTTTGGTTGCAAACCCGCTTCCTGGCCTAACGTACAGAGAGCTTTACACCAAGCGTCATAATCTTTTTTTAATAACGCCTTGATTTCATCTCTTTCTTTCCCAAGACTCAGTACATTCAACAGACAATTTTTTTGTCCAGCACAATAAAACGCCTTGAGCGTGACCAGCATATTGCTGAACCGTTTTTCGGGCGTGTCTTGACGCACTAATAATGGCGCTATATCGCTTGTTACGTTCTGCTGGGCGGTAAGCCATGAGTGACCATACAAACGGCTTCACCGATGCCACGTTGAAGGCGACCGCACCGGAACGCTGAACCTTGCCTATGTGCTTCACTTGGACGGCAAACCCGCCGGATGGTGGATGTACTTCAAGACTGGCGTTACTGGCACATGGACGGCAAGCGGCAAGCGCGAACCCATGACCGCCGCCATAAAAAGGCAGATAGCCGATGCCAGGGCAGAACGGGAGCAGGAAAAGCAAAAAGCCCACCAAGAAGCAGCACTCAAGGCTAATTGGGTATGGGGGCAAGCCACACCAATAACCGAGCAATCCAAACACCCTTATTTAACTGATGTTACGCAGCCCGGAATTTTTGCAATTCTGCATACGCCATCTGGCTCGCCTTGATGAACAACTTCGTCCGCAGTGCAAAATGGTTAGCCT
>NZ_JBEBKJ010000053.1:0-26159 GCF_040079455.1 Methyloglobulus sp.
CGACCTTCTCCCCCCAAGGGAGAGGGGTAAATACTTGTGTAGATACTTATGCCCTTATCCCTCGAGGGAGAAGGAGTTTTTGAATTATTAGAGATTCCCTTATTATTTTTTAACCGCAATATCAAGAACCTAAACCAAATGCGCCCACAAATCGTGGTCGTCGGCCTCTTCGATTTCAACGGTCACAAATTCACCCACTCTTAGATGGGTTGCACCGTCGATAAAGACTTGCCCGTCGATTTCAGGCGCATCAGACTGGCTTCTGGCGACTGCACCCTCTTCCACCACTTCGTCGATCAGGACAGTTTCGATATTGCCAACGCGTTGCTGCAAGCGACCTGCGCTAATCTCGGCTTGACGTTCCATAAAACGGGCTAAGCGATCTTGTTTGATTTCTTCTGGAATTGAATCAGGTAAGTCGTTTGCGACCGCACCTTTTACGGGCGAATAGGCAAAGCAACCTACCCTATCTAACTGCGCTTCATCCAGAAAATCCAGCAGCTCCTCAAACTCTTGTTCGGTTTCGCCAGGAAAGCCCACGATAAAGGTGCTACGCAAGGTAATGTCGGGACAAACTTCACGCCATGCTTTAATGCGCTCCAGATTATTCTGGCTGGCTGCGGGGCGTTTCATCAGCTTTAGAATCCGGCTGCTAGCGTGTTGGAAAGGAATATCTAAATACGGTAGGATTTTGCCGTCAGCCATCAGCGGGATGACATTATCAACATGCGGATAAGGGTAGACATAGTGCATACGCACCCAAATACCCAAATCGCCCAAGGCCTCGGCCAGATCAAAAAAGCGGGTTTGTATGGAACGTCCACGCCAAAAACGCGGTTGATATTTTACATCCAAGCCATAAGCGCTGGTATCTTGGGAGACAATCAACAACTCTTTAACACCCGCATCGGCCAAACGCATGGCTTCCACCATAACATCGTCTATCGGTCTGCTGACCAGATCGCCGCGCATGGAGGGAATAATGCAAAACGTGCAGCGATGGTTGCAACCTTCACTAATTTTTAAGTAAGCGTAATGATTGGGCGTGAGCTTAATTCCTTGAGGCGGCAACAAGCTGGTGAATGGGTCGTGCTTGGGAGGAAGATGCTTATGGACGGATGCGACCACTTCATCAATGGCATGGGCGCCAGTCACTTTCAAGACTTGCGGATGCCGCGCCCTGATTTCGTCTTCCCGCGCCCCCAAGCAACCAGTGACGATTACCCGACCATTTTCAGCCAATGCTTCACCGATGCTGTCCAGGGATTCTTCCACAGCCGCGTCAATAAAACCGCAGGTATTGACGACAACCAAATCGGCATCTTTGTAGTTAGGTGAAATGATGTAACCCTCTGAACGCAACTTGGTCAAAATGCGTTCGCTATCAACCAAAGCCTTGGGGCAACCCAAGCTAATAAATCCTATGTGGGGGGCAGTCATGATATGTTAACTAAATCAAAGCTAGGATCCTGCGGCTTATAAAAGCCGCATGATCAGAAGATACGAAATGAAAAGCAGACGCTTAATGGGGATGGGAACAGCAGATTTTGAGCTTTTAGCCTTTCACCGCATCAGCAATTGGATTAAACGCATCAACCTTAGCCTTGCCGGTTTTAATCAAATCAACGCCCGTATCCACAATCATCTTGCAAAGCCCTGGGGTTTTGTAGACCATCAAACATAAATAACCCACGGCTGGAATCGCAATCAGTGCGCCGATAAAACCGTTAATGCCCACGACACCCATCAACTTAACGAGTATGGCGACTGCATCCAGCGGCAACAGCACCATCGCGCCAAAATAAGCTAAAACCACGAAGGTGAACACAGCAAAAACAACAAATTGAAGCAGCTTTACTAAGAAGTAATTTAGTTTTTTCATAAGGTTTTGTAAGATTCCTGACAAGAATGTAAGTAGTTTTTCCACCAGATACCAATGGCTTTATCTACTCTGATAAGTTGATTTTCAATGCTGTAATTATAGCTTGAAAGCATTTAAATCGCTTCATCTTTTCGCAGAAAAAAGCGATGCAGAATGGCTCCGGCGATAAACCCACCTACATGTGACCACAACGCCGAATTAGAAGTCACTCCTTCGACATATGTAGAGGTAGTAATATCGTAAAGCTGAAAAATAACCCACAACCCCAAAAAAGTTACCGCTGGAATATGCACAACAATAGGGAAAAAGAACACCACAACCCGTTCATACGGATAGAGAAAATAATAAGCCGCTAATACGCCAGCGATAGCACCCGAAGCGCCAACAACGGGTATCTGTAAAGTAGGCGCGGAATACCATTGCATCATGGTTGCCAACAGACCGCATATTAAGTAAAAGGCGATAAACCGCCATCGTCCCATCCGGTCTTCCACATTGTCTGCAAAAATCCACATAAACCACATGTTGAAGATAATATGCAGCCAATTTCCATGCAGGAATAAGCTGGTTAAAAATGATAAATAGCCATCGAACGGCATACCATTAGACAGTCCCCATCCTGGATTAGCATATCGATTAGGCACCATGCCATATAGATAGATAATCTTATAGCTCAATTCGTAAGGTATAAGCTGCATGACGAGGAAAATAAAAATACAAATCGCCATTAAACCCCAAGTGACGTAAGGCGTTGAATTGCAGGGGGCCGTGTCTCGTATTGGTATCATTTTTTGATCTCCCATGACATTGTTGGCCTAAGCTTAACCGCTATCGACTTATTGGCAACAACAAAATAACTTAGATAACCTCTAAAAATTCAGACCCCGCCTTCTGCTTCTGAAAGAAGACATGGGGATGGTTTTCAAAATCAATGAATTACCCCCCTAGACCCCTCCCATTGGAGATTATTTAGAGTCTCCGTTGGGCGCAAGGAAAACTCTATTTATCAGCAATTAAATTAACAACTGCAAATACAGAAATGACAACTTTCACTCACTCACTATAGGGCTGTGAATATTTAGCGAACCAACAAATCATTACCAAACCAGTCCACCAGTACATGACGGTAATGCTCCGATTTACGGGTTTGCAAGTGTTCCAGGGGATTAAGGTTATCGGTCAGAATAATGCCGTTACCAGCGTCAACGGTGAATTTGCGTTTGTTTAACCAATCAGCTTGCTCTGCATTAAGTGATGGCGAGGCCATATCAATCGGCTTGCTGCTGGCAAGAAATATATAATCATTGAAATCTTCACCCGGTTCGGAGACAAACAAAGATTGGTTCGGAAACACTTGCGCGACAGTTTTGGAAACGGAAGCCAACGCTTGTTGGCCTTCGCCCCGCCCAAACGCAACAAAATTAAGCGCGACTATACCCTGTGGCGCTAACAAACCTTTCAGTTGTTGTAAGGTTTCTACCGTCAAAAGATGCGACGGCTCCGACCCACCCGTAAAACAATCGTGAATAATCAAGTCATACGACCCAGTTAAATGCCGGATTTCATAACGGGCATCGCCCACGATAGCCTTTCCATTCGGCTTGAAGCCAAAATAGTCGGTTGCTGCTTGCGCCACGGCAGGATCTATCTCCAAGGTATCGGTGACAATGCCGTACTTATCACGTAGGGTCATCGCCATGTGTCCTGCACCCTGCCCTATCAGCAAGGCTTTTTTAATAGTGGGTTTGATCGCCGGAATCAGAGCAACAATATCTTGGTAAGTCAGTCGATTAACACCATCGGAAATGTTAGCTGCGCCAATCATGGATGCATCAGAGGTGAGAAACCGTAAATCGCGACTGCTTTGCTCGATGACACGGACATAGCCGTACAAGCTTTCACGCTCCGAAAGTACACTAAAGCGTCCATCAGGCGGGACATGACCTGCGCCGACAATTTTTGGCACTAAACACAATCCTACTAACGCAAGAATCGTACAAGGTAAAACCGCGATAGTCTTACCAAAGCGTTTCTGTTCAAACACGGCAACGGCAACAGCGAGTACGAACAACAGCAACCCCAAACTCACCAAAATTTGCCGCGAACCTACCCAGGGGAACAGGAAAAACCCCAACAATAACGTACCTATTACACTACCCAACGTGCTTACCGCATAAATAGTGCCGGAACTGCTGCCGACACCATCAAGTTGTGAGGTTGCCAATTTGATTGCAAACGGCCCGACCATGCCGAGCAAGGTCAGGCTGGGAAAAAACAGCACCAGCGCGCTGGTAAATGCGCCACCGCGTAAACCTAAGGGATCGGTCGCCAATAATACCGGACGTGCTGCCCAGGGAATCAGTAAAGTGAATATCGCAGCCAAAGCAATAATCAACGACAATCCGGTGCGATGCGCTCGGTCAGCCCAGCGACCACCGACAAAATAACCGATCGCCAAGGCAATCATCGTCACCGAAATCAAGGACGACCAAACATAAAGACTAGCACCGTAAAATGGTGCTATCAGGCGAGTTCCCAATAGTTCAATGACCATCACCGATGCGCCAGTTAGAAATACGATGAGATAAAGCCAGATTTTGCTGTGGCTGGATATGGAGTTGTCAGTCATTATGTATCACCTGTGTTTACTAATACGTATCGTTAATATATTGCCCCCTTTATTTACCTAAAGAAGCCCTGAACAAGTTGATTCCGATCATGATTCGAAGCTCACCACGAACGGACTCAAGAAATTACCGTTCGTCTGAAAGACGTCCGGCGGATAAAACCATGAAACAGCTCAATCTGTACAGGAATTCTCAAGAGAACCGAGCCGCAATTAAAACGGCACCGTCTATGTAGATACCGAAATTTTTTAGATTTACCCAGAATTTTGAAGCGGATCCTTATCGCACGACCCTTTATTAGCTTAAGGATTTCCTTGTTTATCTCACCGACAACCCATCCAACTGGAATGTTGTTCGCTGCCAGAACATTATTTTGGTACAGTTACCTTCATCTTATGTCGTTGCTAGCAACGCACATCTAAAAACGTCTGATGATAACTAAAATCAATAGCGATGTCTTTAAGAAACCAAAAAGTCTTAAGGGGATCTCTACCCCCCCCCCTCTCCCTCTGGGTTAGGTCTAGGGTGATGGTTGTAAATGATTATTTTTAAAGCCCTCATCCCAACCTTCTCCCAGAGGGAGAAGGAGTTTTTTGAATTTTTAGAGATCTCCTTAACAAAATGAGCTTGCTTCACTGTGTTTTGAAAATTATAATCAAGGGTTTTTCCAAGTGCTATCAAGTGCTTTATTTCAAGGGCAGTCAATCACTGCCTTTTTGTGTTCAGGTGGATATTTATGAGCAGTAAAGTTATGCCCACTTATGGCCGTTTAGCCGTCACTTTTGAGCGGGGTAAAGGCGTGTGGCTTTGGGATGACAACAACAAGCAATATCTCGATGCTTTATCAGGCATTGCGGTATGCGGCTTGGGACATGCTCATCCTGCCGTCCATAACGCCATCTGTAGACAAAGCGAAAAATTGCTGCATACGTCCAATATTTACCGAATAGCCGTTCAAGAACAGCTAGCTAATCGGCTGGCTGAAAAAAGCGGCATGGATAATGTCTTTTTCTGTAACTCCGGCGCAGAAGCGAATGAGGCGGCGATTAAACTCGCCCGTAAATATGGTCACGAACGCGGAATAGATGTTCCCGGCATTATCGTGATGGATAAAAGTTTTCATGGTCGTACCCTGGCGACCCTTAGTGCTACTGGCAATACCAAAATACAAAAAGGCTTTGAGCCGCTGGTCGAAGGTTTTATCCGTGTGCCTTATAATGACATCACCGCTATCATTGCAGCTATCAAGCAACAACCTAATGTTGTTGCCATTTTGGTCGAACCCATCCAAGGTGAAGGCGGAATAAATATCCCTGCCAGCGACTATTTGAATAAAATTCGTCAGCTATGCGATCAGCACAACTTACTGATGATGCTGGATGAAATCCAAACAGGTATAGGGCGTACTGGAAAGTTTTTGGCATTCCAACATAACGGTATACTTCCTGATGTATGCACACTGGCTAAAGCACTCGGCAACGGCGTACCTATCGGCGCGTGCTTAGCATCCGGCAAAGCGGCAACACTGTTTACGGTAGGCAATCATGGCTCCACTTTTGGCGGCAATCCTCTTGCCTGTAGTGCGGCATTAGCCGTGCTTGAGACTTTGGATAAAGATAACCTTATCGCCACGGCTGAAACCAAAGGCCACGCTATTTGTTCAGGACTTGCCGAACTTTTACAGGACAATATTCATATCATCGAAATCCGCCATAAAGGCTTAATGATAGGCATAGAACTAGATGCGCCGTGTACTGAGTTGGTAGCGCTGGCATTGGCAAAAGGGCTGTTGATCAACGTCACGCAAGAAAAAGTCATACGCCTGTTGCCACCATTAATCATTGATGCCATGCAAATCAAGCAGCTTATTGATACCTTAGCAAGGCTGATTGTGCAATTCACAGAACAGCATTTACTCGTAAATAACCATGCAGCCTAGACACTTCATCAGCCTACTTGATATTAGTGGCGGCGAATTTCGCAGCTTAATCAACCGTGCTATCGAGCTTAAAAATCATCGTAACCCTGATTATCAACCCTTAAAAGGACAGATCCTGGGAATGATTTTTGAGAAGTCTTCGACCCGCACCCGCATCTCTTTTGAAGCAGGTATGACGCATTTTGGCGGCAACGCCATATTTTTGTCGCCCAAAGACACCCAACTGGGTCGTGGCGAACCGCTGGAGGACAGCGCCAAAGTCATCTCCAGCATGGTGGATTGCATTATGCTTCGCACTTTCAAACATGAAACCGTGACCACGTTCGCCCAGCATTCATCCGTCCCCGTGATAAATGGGCTGACCGACGAACAGCACCCTTGCCAATTGCTTGCTGATATGCAGACGTATTTCGAGCAACGCGGCGATATTCAAGGCAAAACCGTTACCTGGATCGGCGATGGCAATAATATGTGTCATTCCTATATACATGCCGCAATGGTGTTGGATTTCAAGCTGCATATTGCCGCTCCGGCTAGTTATCAGCCTAACAAAACCATTTCTGATGCTGCTGGTAATCATGTCCGCTTTTTTGATACGGCAATAGCGGCCGCAAAAAATGCCGATTTGCTTGTTACTGATGTCTGGGCGAGCATGGGGCAAGAAGAAGAGCAAAAACAACGTTGTGCTGCTTTTAAGGATTATCAGGTCAATTCTGAGATCATGGATACAGCGCATAGTGATGCGCTATTTATGCACTGCTTACCCGCGCATCGAGGCGAAGAAGTCAGCTCCGAAGTTATGGATGGAACACAAAGCATCGTCTTCGCAGAAGCAGAAAACCGCCTGCATGCGCAAAAAGCACTCCTTGAATTTCTGTTGTGCATGAATTAAGGCTATATTTATCGGCATCAAGCAATCACACCAGAGGCTCATGTGAAAAGACTTAGCGTTTTTTTCGTTCTATTTATTGTTACAGCTCCTGCTGCTTACGCCAAAACTGTTTATGTAACTGATAATCTTGAGCTGCCACTCCGAAGTGAAGAGAGTAACAAAGGCAAAATTATCAGCCTGCTGTCCACAGGCACTCCACTTAACGTGCTAAGCGAAAACAGTAAATCTGGATTTTCCCTTGTAAAGTTAAAAAGCGGCATGCAGGGCTTCATTGCAACTAGAAACACCATGCCGGAACCACCCAATCGCAGCCAATTGGATACTACCACTAGAAATTCAGAATCCTTGCAGGCAGAAAACACTGCCCTTAAAGAAGAATTAGCTAAAGTTAAAACCTCTATTGCCCCAGGTACAACGCTGGAGCAATCTCTGGCTGCAGAACGCGACAGGTTAGACAGAGAGCTTATTGAATTAAAAAGAACAGCCAGTAATCAAATACAGTTAAAAAATGAGCGCGATGAACTCCAGGAAAATGTGGTCAGCTTTAAACGCGAACTGGAACAACTTAAACTTGAGAATAATACTTTAAAAGATGGTGCCAGCCAGGACTGGTTTTTATATGGTGGTTTTTTGTCGTTAGCAGGCGTTATTTTGGGCTTTATCCTGCCTAAGCTCGGCTGGCGGCGTAGGAATAGCTGGGATAGCTTGTGATACAAGCCTAATCTCAAGCCACAGAAAAGAAACCTACATCCTTTTACATTCAACTATCCCCAGGAAATCGACATTCATGTCTAACTCGAACGACACCAAAACCCGCCCCTTTTCGTCCAAAGTCGTTGACGGCATGGAACGTGCGCCTAGCCGTGCAATGCTTCATGCGGTGGGCTTCACTTCAGATGACTTTAACAAACCGCAAATAGGTATCGCTTCTACCTGGAGCATGGTCACTCCCTGTAATATGCACATCAATAAACTGGCGGATGACGCGGCAGCAGGTGTCAATAATGCCAATGGTAAGGCGGTCATCTTTAACACCATCACCATCTCCGACGGCATCTCAATGGGCACAGAAGGCATGAAGTATTCGCTGGTCTCCCGTGAAGTCATTGCCGACTCCATTGAAACAGTCGTTGGTTGCCAAGGATTCGATGGCATTGTTGCCATTGGCGGCTGTGATAAAAACATGCCCGGCTGTATGATGGCTATATCACGGCTGAACCGTCCGGCTATCTTTGTTTACGGTGGCACCATAATGCCTGGTTGCCACAAAGACAAAAAGCTGGATGTCGTGTCGGTATTCGAAGCCGTTGGTGCGCGAGCCAATAATCAAATTGATGATGCCGAATTAGCTGAAATCGAAGCCAAAGCCATTCCTGGCGCAGGTTCGTGCGGCGGCATGTACACCGCAAACACGATGGCATCAGCCATAGAAGCCTTGGGCATGAGCTTACCCAACAGTTCCGCACAAGCGGCGATCTCCGACGACAAACGTCTGGATTGCGAACGTGCTGGTGCGGCTGTAATGGAGTTGATAAAACGGAATATTAAACCCAGCGACATCATGACCAAGGCGGCGTTTGAGAATGCCATAACCGTGGTGATTGCGCTCGGCGGATCAACCAATGCCGTCCTGCATATTTTGGCAATGGCGAATGCCAGTAATGTCGACATTAGCCTAGATGACTTTACCCGCATCGGTAAAAATGTCCCAATGCTGGCGGACTTAAAACCCAGCGGTAAATACCAGATGGCGGAATTGATTGAAATTGGCGGCATTCAACCGCTGATGAAAATATTGTTGAATTGCGGTTTGTTGCATGGCGACTGCCTGACCGTAACGGGCAAAACGCTGGCGGAAAATCTTGCGGACGTACAGCCTTATCCCGACCAGCAAGACATGATCCGCCCCTTGGATAATCCCATCAAAAAAGACAGCCATTTAGTCATCTTATACGGCAATCTTTCGCCGGAAGGTGCGGTTGCCAAAATTACCGGCAAAGAAGGCTTGGTGTTCTCTGGCACAGCCAAAGTCTACGATGCAGAAGAACAGGCACTGCAAGCCATCCTCAACGGTGAGATCGTCAAAGGTGATGTCATCGTTATCCGCTACGAAGGTCCGAAAGGTGGCCCCGGAATGCGCGAGATGCTATCGCCAACCTCAGCTATCATGGGCAAAGGCTTGGGCAAAGAGGTCGCCTTGATTACCGACGGACGATTTTCCGGCGGCACCCACGGATTTGTGGTCGGGCATATCACGCCAGAAGCCCACGTCGGCGGCGCGTTAGCAATCGTCCAAAACGGCGACCAAATCACCATTGATGCCGAAACCAATCAATTGACCCTGCACGTAAATGAAAACGAAATTGCCCGTCGTCTGGAGCATTGGCAGCAACCTGCACCACGTTATACCCTTGGCGTGTTGGCGAAGTATGCCAAGTTGGTGAGTTCGGCATCGTTGGGGGCGGTGACTGACAATTAGATCGCATTAAGATGAATTCCTTTTTAAATCCAGAAAGCAGCATAAACAAAATCAAAGACAATAATCTGCGATTTGCCTTTGCCGATGGACTTAGGGGGCTTTCTGCATTGTGGGTTGTTTTTTTTCACCTTTCAGAAGGACATCATATTGACAAGCTAAAGGCTTATTTTCCACCAACTCTTAGCGCCGTCTTATTTGATTCAGGTCATCTAGGCGTAGCTACATTTTTTGTGTTGAGCGGATATGTGATGGCTTATACCGTACATCAATATGACGTTGACTTGCGGTTCTCTGCTAAGTTTATTTTGCGAAGACTAATTCGCCTAAGCCCTCCGTATTATTTCGCAATCTTGGTATCCATAGCTTTTTTATGGCTCAAAAGCAAGGTCACTGGAGGGGTTGCCAGCTTTCCAAACGAAATCGGCTTGGCAAGTCACTTGCTTTACTTTCAAGGTTTTTTAAAAATACCACTGCTTAATACAGTTTTTTGGACGCTTTGCATTGAAGTTCAATTTTACCATGCATTTGTTGTAATGGTATTTTTTTCGGACTGGCTGACCAAGCGCTTTAAGTTTGCAAATGCAAGGTTATACACTATCTGTATTTTTGCTCTTTTGGGCCCACCTTGGGCATTTGGTTTTATTTTAACCCCAATCTGGCAAGGTGGATTTATTACTTTTTGGTACAGCTTTATGGTCGGTGTTTCCGTCAGCTGGGCAGTTTCAAGTAGGGACAAATCGTTCATAATATTCTCGGTTATTATGGTATTTCTGGTGCTGATTGCCGGATTTACAACACTGCAGGGATTTCCTCTTATGGTTACATTTAGCGCGGCCATTATCCTATATGCAGGATTGTACGGAAAAATGAGTACTTGGCTTAATTGGCAGTGGCTACAGGGCTTAGGCTTGATTTCATATAGTCTATATTTACTGCACAACCCCATAACCGGAGCCGTAGCAAATTTAATTAGACGTTTTTATGCTGAAGGCATAGTCACAGACTTGATTATTTCAGCTACCACATTAATTGCTTGCGTTTTATCTGCGTGGATGGCTTTTAAATTTATTGAGAGACCCAGTATTCGTTGGAGTCACACCGTTTCTCCCACTAAAACGGGTCGTAAGTCGGATAAAATATAGGCCGGATTAGCCGCGCAACACAAGTGATCTGTCCATTTTGGTTGATCTATTTTTGCGGCATAATCCGCCAACTACGGTACCCATCGAAATGGCGGATACGCCGTACGGAAAAACCTTATATATAGGTTTGTGCATCTAATTCGCGCTGCAATCTGACTAGAGCTGCAATCTGACTAGAATAGTTAACCGCATTTAATTTTGAGGACACGAAGGATGACCTATTGCATCGCGGTTTCGGTGGATGAGGGCTTGGTATTAACGTCAGATTCGCGTACGAATGCTGGCATAGATAACGTCAGTATCTACAGCAAAATGCACGTTTTTGCGACCTCGACTAACCGCAAGTTGGTATTATTAAGCGCGGGTAATCTGGCTACCACACAAGCCGTAGTAGAACAATTGCGGAGAGATAAGCGAGAGAATACGCTGGTTAACATAAATAGCGTGCAGTATCTATCCGAAGCGGCTGATTACCTAGGAACGGTCAGCCTCGAAAAGCAAAAACGGCATAAGGAAAACGAAGGCCAATCCAGTTTTAATCCAACCGCGACGTTTATTATTGCCGGACAAATTGGCGACGAAGCACCCGCCGCTTATTTGGTCTATTCTGAAGGCAATAGCATTACCACCTCAAGGCAAACCCCTTACTTACAAATTGGCGAAAGCAAATACGGAAAGCCAGTACTAGATCGTTTTGTTAAAATGACAACACCACTGGATGAAGCTGGCCTTTGTTCCTTGATTTCAATGGATTCTACTATTCGTAGCAATGCCAGTGTGGGAACACCCGTTGAAATGCTGGTTTACCGCCGAGACACACTAAGCTTTGATGAGTATTACTGCTTTGAAGCGGACGACGAGTATCTTCTGCTATTGAAACGTCGCTGGCATGAAGAACTACGTGCGGCTTTTATTGCCTTGCCACATTATGACCGTTCGCTTGCCAAACCGTTACGAGACGGTCTATAAAGCCTAGTTTTCGCCTGATAACATCAGTGATGACAAAAGGATAAGCATCATCAACCCCCATGCTACGGTTTAGGGCGTTAAGCATCACGGTCAATTTTGCCCAATCGGTTAATGCCAGTTCAAAGCTGTTCTTACCCAACGGTTCGCCGATTAATTCATAAGCAACGGCTGTCTCCAAAGTATCACGAATATGGAGATAATGCGCCCAAGTCTCTGCCCAGTCTTCCAAAGGGTGGGCAGAGGCATAAGCACTAATATAACCTTGTAACCAATCAGCCCTCGCACCTTCTTCATAATAGTGGCTTAACGCAACTTGATAATCAGCACGTTCATCACCAAACAGTTGCCTGAATTCTACTAACGCACCTTCATCCAGTAACAGCCCGTAATAATGTCCCAGTTCATGCCGGAAGTGACCTAGTAAGGTGCGATACAATTCGTTCATCAATTCTCGGTTCGTAGCACGGAAACTATCTTCCGCTTCTGCTGCGTTAACCGTGATGACACCATTATTATGTCCGCTATAGATAAACTCTTCCATGACATCGGGATTTGACCGCTGATCTTCTAGGAAATCGAATAGCAGAGGTGGTTGCCCTAATATTGTTTGTATCGAATACTCATCAGCATTAGTTCCGATAATATTAAGCGGCAAACCCAGACGAAAGGGCATATACAAAGCCCGGCGTTTAGTCTGCTCTAAACGTTGCCAACGAAGTCGATTGCGTGGCAAAGTTTGTGTAGGAATTGTTCGGGTAGTCCGACAGGACACACACTGCCGATTATTATCATGGGCTGGAATAAGCCAGTTACAACCTTGATCCTGTTGCAACTCACAAAAACGGTAGCGTTGTCCGCTAGCAGAAAAATAGCCGTGCCCATCTTCTTCTGCTCGCAACGGCAGCAACATTAACCGCTGTGGCTCGAAACCCAAAAGTTGTCCGCACACAGCGCAATGATTGTTTTCAAAAAATATTTCAGTACCGCAGCTACAGTTAAACCTTAACATGCTTGATTCCCCGCCAAAAACCAAGTGCCTGCAATCTGTTGATGTATTTCATCTAATTTCACTTGGATGCTATCCAATAATGCGTGCAAATTTGTGGGCGTAATCTGATGATAATCAGTCATTTTAAGCATTTTTCTGACTATTGAAATATTTTCAAATAACCCTTCCGAATGCGGAAAACAGCGAATGCAGCTTTCAACTTCATCAATACAATGCCTCACTGACCGAGGAAAATTCGCATCTTTGATTAGATAATCTAAGACATCGCCACTATTAATCCGATGCCGTCGGTGTTTACGGTACATGAGTAAAGCGCTTAATGATTTTAAGACATTCATCCATAGCGTATTTTCATATTCACGCATTTTATCGCTACGATCCTCTGCCAACAGTGTCGAACCAATGTCCAGAATACGCGTCGTCATGTCGGCACGCTCAATATTCCGTCCTAACTGGATGAAACGATAGGCATCATCTTGGGACATTGCTCCGGACAAGAAGCCGGTAAACCGCTGACAACCACGCATAATCTCGTTCAATAAAACCACACGTTCGCTACGATTGACAACAGAATCTGATTTCTCCCGAATTAAAAGATACATTTCATTGACTTGCTGCCATGCTTCATCGGGCACCAAATCCCGCGAAGTTCGGATGTTTTCCCTGGCAAAATTCAAGGATGAAAATAACGAACCATAGTACTTGGTATCTGCAAGCAGAAATCGCATAGTATTGCGTTCATCCGGTGTTTCGTAGAGCTGAAAAAACCGCTCCCCTGCCTCAAAAATGGTCAACAAATTACGCCAACTAATTTCGACACTCATCGGTAAATCGAACATGAGGTTCATGTGTACACTCAGCAAGCGAGCGGTGTTTTCAGTTCTTTCGAGATAACGGCCTAACCAATACAAACGCTCGGCTGATCGAGATAACATAATTATTTACCTGTATTAATGACCCAAGTATCTTTACTGCCACCACCTTGCGAGGAATTGACCACTAACGAGCCTTTATTCATGGCAACACGCGTTAATCCCCCTGCTGTCACATAACTGCTTTCGCCTTGCAGAATAAACGGCCGCAAATCAATGTGCCGTGGTTCTAAACGATCATCACATAACGTAGGACAGGTTGATAGCGCTAAGGTGGGCTGGGCAATATAATTGCGCGGCTGGGCTTTGACAATTTGGCGAAACTCGGCAATTTGTTCCTGGGTAGCATGTGGCCCTATTAACATCCCATAACCACCTGACTCGTTGGCCGGTTTTATGACCAATTCTTGCATATGTTTTAACACGTAATTAAGTTGCTCAGGCTCGCTACATAAATACGTTGGCACATTGGGCAAGATGGGTTCTTCATTTAAATAATATCGTATCATTTGCGGCACGTAGGCATAAACGACCTTATCGTCAGCAACCCCAGAGCCAGGTGCATTGACCAAACTGACATTGCCCGCTTTCCATGACCTGATCAAACCCTTTACACCCAATACAGAGTTTTTACGGAATACTTCAGGATCAAGAAACTGATCATCAATACGACGATAAATGACATCAACCTGTGCCAGTCCATCAATGGTGCGCATGTAGACACAATCATCATCCAATACAATCAGATCATCGCCTTCTACTAGTTCAGCACCTATTTGTTGGGCTAAAAAAGCATGCTCAAAATAAGCAGAATTATAAATGCCGGGCGTTAAGACAACGATTCGCGGCGTTTCCCTATGCGCCGGAGCAACTGACAACAGCATTTCAAAAAGATGCGCGGGATAATCATCAACCGGCAACACATCGAGATCCTGCAGTAATTCGGGAAAGACTTTCTTGGTAATAACGCGGTTCTCAATCATATAAGACACCCCAGATGGCACCCGTAAGTTGTCTTCGAGGACGTAAAAAGTACCATCTTTATCACGAATTAAATCGCTACCGCAGATATTTGCCCAAGTTCCGAACCTGGGGCGCATACCTATACATTCCGGCAAAAAATTTTTAGAACTTTTAATAATATAAGCAGGAATAAGGTTTTCTTTAATAAACAGTTGCTCATTGTACATATCGTCAATAAAGCAATTCAGTGCATTGAGTCGTTGCTTTAAGCCAGCTTCGACACTCAGCCACTCCTTGTTGTCGATTATCCGGGGAATGATATCGAAAGGCCAAGCCCGATCAATATTTCCTTCCTCGTTATACACCGTAAACGTAATGCCCATTTCTATAATAGCAAGTTCTGCTGCGGTTTTACGTACCTCCAAAGCAGTTCGTCCTAACTTATCGAGATAATCGCTTAAGCGTTGACTAGACGGCCTCGCTTGGTTTGCACAGCAGCGCATTTCATCATAAGCGTTGGTAGAACTGTAATCATTCCATAATGAAACCATAGTCGTCCCCGATTGAAAAAACTGGTTTAAGTATAATTTCTATTGCTGTCGTCAAAAAAAAGGCGTTTATCTTCCTAAAAGAAAAACGCCTGAGAAAGGTACAACACACGATGAGAACAACTTTCAATATTATTAAAGCATTATTCATGCCATCTGTATTCAGTACAATCTTTATGTCTGGTATCAGGGATAATGTAATATTGTAAAAAATATTAATTGTTTTTATGCACTATTTTTGTGCGTCCATACCAGTAACCTGATCCTAATTTGGTGCGGAATCAACTTCATAGAAGTTATTACCCTCCCTGCACAAATCGAAACATGACGATGCCAAGTCCGCCACTATTTATAGCGGCGAAAAATCACGTGGCGATTAATGCCTACGGCTGCCCAGATTCGTCCTCGGTTCGCTACCCCCCCCCCCGCTGCTACGCTGCACCACGGCTACTCAAATGACTTATGCTTGTCGGATGACTCTGCATTTTGACTATGCTTCCGCTCGCGCTACAACTTCGTCAAAACACCGGCCTCTACAGCTATCTGGAGGTCTCCGTACACCGCTCCACTAACGTTACGCTTCCTGCACTCCTTCGCGGACATCGCTAATAATCCATAGCCTTTCCCTTTTCAGTTCAGGGCAATATCATATGACAAAAAATCATAGCTAAATCTGACCGCCTAAAACGCGGTTTTAACCTTACTTCGGACTAATAAAAACGACACAGCATGGCTTGTTTTTGCTAGTCAGTAGGTGTGTTTTGTTGTGGGTTTATAGCTTTTGTGAGGTAGTGATAGGCGCGTATTTAGGTATAAATCCGGCCTGAATTGTTGCCTGCGCTGTGTTGATTTATTTCAAACTGCCCCGTGATCGACCCACAGACTGCAGGAAAAAACTTGAAATTGGTAACACATTGATTTTAATGGTGGGGTGTTAGGGATTCGAACCCTAGACCTATGGATTAAGAGTCCACTGCTCTACCAACTGAGCTAACACCCCTAATGAAATTCTCAGCGAGGATGGTAAAGGATTTCTTGCTTAAAACCAAGCCCAAAGTGAATTGGTGTTAGTTGTAAACAAAATGTCTGGTTTCAGGGTATTCAATAAGCGCAAGCTAAAGGCTTCATGAATACTGGAATTTCACTTTGGAGTTGAAACTGCTTTTTGCACCTAAAATACATTAGTGTGTAAGAATTTATAGCGTTGTTTACAGTATTTAGGAAAATACTGTAAATGAACATCCATAACCATACCCGACTTACCTTGTTGGATCGGAAGGAAATCTGACAGCTTTATCAAACCCGATGCTGGAAAGTGACTCATCTCGCTGAGTGCTTCTGGGATTCAAGGCCGACCATTGAGCTCGAACCGAACCAACAGGTTGTGCTGGATAGGGCAACCCACCATTGGGACATCCTAGAAACGGGCGATGATTCATATCGCTTAAAACAGCGGAAAAAAACTATCGAAAATCTATCGTCTCATCAATCTAACTGGAAGCTTTTAGATATCGATAGGTAGAAAGTTTTTGGTTTTTATTGACAGGCTAAAGGTGTTTCTTTGATTTGAAGTCACGGATTTAGGAGGTATATCAAAACTCAAAAACCGCTTTCTCACTACAAAAAAGACTGCCAGAAAGATAATCATAAAAAATTCATTGCTGAATATCGATGAAACAGCATCCTATTATTATTTAATAATCAAAGTATTTCGACACCTTATTAAAAACAAAATTACTAAAGATAATTCTCATTATTAAACACAAAAGCGACTTAATTAAGGCTTAGTTAAGTATTAGGCATTAGCATTGGGCTGAGACTAATATTTGAATAGCACCCTATTAATAGAGGCTAAGTCTCTGTTTTAATTTAATAACATATGATAATAATAATAAATAACGTATGCTCAAAGTGTCGATATTATCTTTATAAATTATCAAAATTCCTTAATTTTTTTATTGATTCTATTTCGACAAAACAACTTCAATCCCCAAAATGTGACGAATGTCAAAGAAATTAGCGTTTTCTTGAGCTTAACTTGTGTTCAAGAAAAAGGACGCGAAGACGTTAACTTTTTTGATAAACCTGCCAGTAGTAAAAAAAGAGGGACAGATTTTTATAAATTGGCAGCTTTAATATTTTCGTTTTTGTATTAATCGGTATTTCAGAAAAAATTTGAGAGAGCCTTGCGTAAAGGCATTAGCAGTTTCTATTTATTCAGCAGCGATCCCGCGCACATAACCGCCTATTTGCAATAGTTAAGCGAAGGCTAGGTTGTGAGGTGATCGTTGATTTTTTCCATACAACATCTAATTTGGTATAACAGAGAAGCGTATGAACACATTTTTTGCATATAAATTCAATCCCTTTTATGGGTATCTTAATCGCCTTTTATTAATTGGCTTTTCCCTATTTTTCTTCAGTAGCCAGGTATTCGCTGGAAATTTAAATTTTGCCTGGGATGCCAGCAAATCACCCAATGTCGGTGGTTATAAATTAAGTTATGGTGAAAGAAGCAAAAATTACACATCGACCATTGATGTCGGTAATAAAACCACCTATCAAGCGACAGGGTTAACACCCGGCACCAAGTATTTCTTTGCGGTGAAGGCTTATGCCTCTTCTGCTCGCACCACTGAAAGCAGTTATTCAAATGAAGTCAGTGCCACAGCCCCTGCCATATCAACGTTATCAGCCGATTTTACAGCAAGTAAAACCAGTGGTATTGCTCCTTTGGTGGTAACTTTTACGCCTGCCACAAGCGGAACAATCACAAGATGGAAATGGGACTTTGGCGATGGCTCGACAAGCACTGCCCAGAATTCCACACACACCTACAGTGTATCTGGAACCTATAGTGTGAGCTTAACGGTAACAGGCCCTGACGGAACGACTAAGAAAGTAAAACTTAATTCGGTTACAGTAACACCAGTGCCAGTGCCAACAACAACACCAACACCAACACCAAATGTGACTCCCACTCCAAAACCCGTAACCAATAACACGAAAAGTGGCTTGGTGGCTGCCTATAGTTTTGAGGAAAAAAGCGGTGCTACAACGGCCGATGCTTCGGGTAATGGCAACCACGGTACTGTTAGTGGTGCCGTCAGAAGTTCCGCCGGTTATTTTGGATCCGCGTTGAAATTTGACGGCGTGAATGACTGGGTGACAATCAAGGACAGCGCATCACTAGATGTCTCATCTGGGATTACGCTTGAAGCATGGGTAAACCCAGCTGTTGTGATGAACGATTGGACGTCTATTCTTATGAAAGAGCAGCCGGGCAATGATATATATACCCTCTATGCGAATTCTGACAAGAACAAACCAATGGCTGCTCAGTGGGTCAACGGCAGGATAACCACTTATTTTGGTGGATCGAACTTAGCACCCAATGAATGGTGGCATCTAGCAGCAACTTATGATGGACGATTCCAGCGGTTATTCGTGAATGGTGTTCTGGTCTCCACCCGCGTCCAAACAGGTTTGATTAAACAATCGAATGGTGTGTTACGGATCGGTGGAAATAGTATTTGGGGTGAGTATTTCAATGGCTTAATTGATGAAGTAAAAATCTATAATCGGGGATTATCCCTTGCGGAAATCCAACAAGATTCCAAAACAGTTGCCAGTGTTTCAAGCAAGACACAGTTGCTTGTAGGGAACAGCGCATTGGAATCTTTTGTCGATCACAACCCTCAGGGCGTTGCTGAAGCAGTTAAGTCGACAGCTCAGAAAAATGGGGTCGTAACTGCCATCCAGTTTTACTTGGATGCAAGTTCGACAGCGACAGAATTGGTAGCAGGCATATACGGCGATAAAAATGGTCATCCCGGAACTCTGCTTGCGCAAGGAAAACTAAGCATCCTTAAGTCCGGAGCAACCAATACAGTATCTATTCCTGCGGTCAAACTTGTCGCTAACACACCATATTGGATTGCGACTCTTGGATCAAAAGGGCAAATCAACTTTCGCATCCGAAAAGCTTCTGCATCTGTGCCAATTGAAGCCAGCAAATCAGGTTCATTAAAAACATTGCCAAGCCAATGGGTCACCGGTTCGGTATTTCCTAAGGATGGTCCAATGTCTGTTTACGGGACTGGCTATTGATGATTGACGCATAAAAATTATCGGGAAAACACCGATATTGCGAAAGCTTATTTTGGATATGAATGCCATGGATGGCGTGGATTCAGCAAATGCAGCCCTTGGGCTGCATTTTTTTAACTTTAAAACGGTTGCGAATTCAAGCAAAATATTCGATACTCCAAGTTTGTACTAGATTATGTTTGCTTTATTTAACTAATAATAATTGGAGATTAAATTTTTATGAAAAAATTAATTATCTTGGGCATGGTGGTATGTGCTATGTCTTTCAACTCTATCAGTGCGTTGGCTACCAGTGACGAAAAATATCCTGCGTCAAATTTCGAGCCTACTGTAACTTATATGGATGAAAGCGCTATTCAAGAGCAATCATCAGCTACGGATGATAAGTACCCAGCGTCAAATTTTCAGCCTAAAGTGACTTACATCGACGAAAATGTCGAGCAGACGCAAATAACGAAAGCCTCCGTGTTTGACCCCAAATATCCTGCGGCAAATTTTGAATCGAAAGTCATCTATTCCGATAAAAGTGCCGCCACGCCAGCACAAGAGCAGCCAGATCAGTTTGACCCAAAATATCCTGCGGCTTACTTTAAACCTAAAATAATCTATCCTTAATTATTGTTTTTCTGAATAACAGAAAAGTCCTTTCCTTGAAGTTTATAAAAAGATCCAAATTAGTCGTCAGTATCAAAATTGCATTGTAATTTGAACTGATATTTGGATTTCTGATGGCACTGACTAAGTGTTTTGATACAACAATATTTTATTATTGATTCGGCCATTTAATGTTTGAACCGTTCGTGCTTGTCGAAGCACACAAGCCTTTCGACAGGCAAACGCAAGTTAAGGCTTCACAAAGCTGAATATATAAGTGTTTGTAACGTAAGCATAAATAATTATAGTGCCGTCAGTTATTGGAGCTTACGGCTTACCTTAAGATAGGAAACGGGATGACACAGCTTAATTACACCATTACGGGTAACGATTTACAGTACATAAAAATCACATTAGAGGCAGGCCAGGTAGCTATTGCCGAGCAAGGTGCGATGATGTATGTGGATAAGCATATTGTTGTCGATACCATTTTGGGTGATGGCAGTCCTTCAAAATTTGGCAGTTTGGGGCGTTTTTGGAATGCAGTCAAACGTTCTTTTACGGGCGAATCGATGTTCAGCTCAGTTTATAAGAACACAGCTAACAAACCGCAAACCATTGCTATTGCCGCGCCTAGCCCAGGTGAAATTGTTCCGATCAATCTATCCGAACATGGCGGCATGATTATTTGCCAGAAAGGGGCTTATATTGCTGGCGAGTTGGGGCAGCGCATTCAATTGGCTTTTCAGAAGCGTTTACGTGTCGGTTTTTTTGGCGGTGAAGGCTTCATCATGCAAAAAATAAGCGGTCAGGGGATCGTATTTATTCATGCTTCCGGTACGCTCAAGGAAGTCGCACTCACACCCGATGACGAACTCAAAATTGATACTGGCTGTCTGGTGGGTATGTCATCGACAGTCCGTTACGACATCAAATACACCGGCAAGCTGAAAAATAGTTTGTTTGGTGGTGAAGGCTTGTTTTATGCCACTGTATCAGGCCCTGGTAAAGTATGGATACAATCCCTGCCCATGAACCGCTTGAGTAAGGTGTTAATGAGCGCGGCCTTAACGGGAAGCAGTAGCCGATCATCTTGGATGGGCAAATTTTACCTGCTTGCGATAATCCTATTTGCCATCTCCACCATTTATACCAAGCCCTGATATGAATAATGGTGTCAGTATTCTCTTATTCGGCCCGGAATTGCCCAGCGCGGGAGAACTGACCACTTGCGTGATTGAGCAAAGCCGAATTTACTTACCTGCTTATCAACAAAACATCAATTTCGCCGAATTGGAAGCCAGGGTGGGAAGTTTTGACCACGACCAATTACAATTGTGTTGGCAATATCAAGATAATACCTGGATGCTGATCCCTGCCAATCCAGATGCACAAAAAACACTGGTCAAGCTTTTGCCAGAAAATGCAGTTGCCGGATTGGGTAAGTGGAAACGTGCAACCTTTGGCCAAAGTCTGGTCTGGAAATCCGTCGCTTATTCCTTATGCAGCCTTGTGTTGCTGGTGGTACTGGCTATCTGGCAATATGACACTGCCGTTTCCTGGGTAGCTGGGCGCGTACCGCTGGCGACGGAATACAAAATCGGGGAGTCGGTGTTGACCAGCTTGAAAACACAAACAGCCTTGATCGATAAGGGTGTCGCAGTGGATGCCGTCAAAAAAATAGGCGACCGCCTGACCAAAGACTCCGCTTATAAATACCAATGGCATTTCTCCAATGACCCAGCCATCAATGCTTTTGCCTTGCCCGGCGGTATTGTGATTGTCAATAAAGGCTTACTGGAGAAAGCGGATTCCGCTAATGAAGTGGCGGGTGTGTTGGCGCATGAAATCCAACATGTCGAACAACGCCATGCCTTAAAGAACATGATTACTAGCTCCGGCATTGCCGCCGCCGTGTTGTTAGTGCTGGGTGATGCCAATGCCGTCATGATGATTATGGCGCATCAGGTCTCCGCCCAGTATTTCAGCCGTCAGGCCGAGTCCGATGCTGATATGAAAGGAATTGCCTTGCTGCAAAAAAGTAAAATTGACACGCAAGGCATGGTCACTTTTTTCAAAAAAATGCAGGAAGCCTTTAAAGGCAAAGCGAATGGGCCGGAATGGATGTCATCCCATCCCGATACCGCCAACCGAATACAAGCCATTGAAAATTACATTAAAGGGCATTCATGTGCGGATTGCGAAAAGTTGAAATGGGATAAGAAGGCCATTTTGGCGAGCCTGGAGAAGGGAAAACCCAAGATGAAATAGAAGGTTGTGATGAGTATGACGCCAAACATTTTTTAAGAGCGCAAGATAATTTTCTTCGGCAAGCGTATATTTCTCGCTGCAAAAAAATAATCAAAAAGGCCTACTTTCCTGTTTGCAGAAATTATAGCTAGAGCTTCGTCGACCATATGACAGTTACCTTCATAGGTTCTACAGATGGCAGTGCCTTTGAGTTCAAGTTAGTTTGTATCAAATCGCAATGTATAGGCATTTAAATCATACTTGTCCAAGCCTGTTGCTGATACTAATTGCCAGGTTTTTCCAAGCGGGTTTTCAGGTTTGGCTTTTTCCTTTGGTAGAAGTTGGTACTTTTCTCTATCCTTCTCATGCACCCGATTGGGCTCAGGCCGGAACGCCTCCCAGTCTATGCGAGCCTTCAATCCCAACAGGGTATCGCCCATGTCGGCCAGTTGCGCGGCGCGTTCTTCGACATCAAATAATCCAGGCTGGCGGGGTCGTTTCATGGGCTTGATCAGGTCTTGATAGAGTTGCCACTATTATCTCATTTTAGGGCTGTCAGGGTATGCAAAAATCATGGGGAAATGGGGGGATTATTAGAGATGCCCTTAAGATATACCCAAGAACGAAGTTCGTCGAAACTGTTCGAAGCGAACGACTGGATTGTCACGACAGGCGACAAAGAAAAACGATAATCTGTAGTTTGGGCTGGATGAAATGAAGTCCAACATAAACGAAGCCTTGAATGTTGTGCTTAGCTACCGCTCTGCCCTAGCTGAATTTTATTTCACAATTGGATCGAATGAGAACGGCAAGAGCTCGGTCAGTGCAGAAAGATTGAAAAATAGTGCTTGTAATAAACCTCCCGTATGGAATACTTTGACCATAGGCTTGAATTTCTTATCCGTTTCCTGGGGCTTCTTGTGTTTTGTTTAAGCCTTTTGCACTTAAAAGTTAGACGGCCTGCAGAGGCTGTATCCGCACAAAGAACTGGAGAACATAATATGTTAAAAATAAAATTACCGAGCATCCTACTGTTAGCACTGGTCTTTTCCCAAGTAGGCTACTCCGCAGAAAACCCTGTGCCTTCAACAAGCGCTGCGAATCTGCAAACACTATCGAACCAATTCTGGTGGCCCGAAAGACTCGATTTAGCGCCACTTCGACAACATTCAGCTGAGTCCAGCCCAATGGAGAACAAGTTCAACTACGCCAAAGAGTTTAAACAACTCGATCTCAAGGCTGTGAAAGCCGAAATCGAGAAGTTGATGAAAACATCGCAAGACTGGTGGCCTGCCGATTACGGACACTATGGGCCATTTTTTATCCGGATGGCTTGGCACAGTGCCGGCACCTACCGTATGGGAGACGGGCGTGGTGGCGCTGGCGGCGGTCAGCAGCGCTTCGAACCGCTAAACAGTTGGCCCGATAACGCAAACCTAGATAAGGCACGACGCTTGCTTTGGCCTATCAAAAGCAAGTACGGAAGTAAAATTTCATGGGCCGACTTGATGGTACTTACGGGCAATGTCGCTTTGGAATCGATGGGCTTCAAAACGTTCGGTTTTGCCGGCGGGCGGACAGATGATTGGGAAGCCGATTTAGTCTATTGGGGGCCTGAGAAAAAATGGCTCGCCGATGAGCGCTACAAGGGTGACCGAAAGCTAGACGACCCACTTGCCGCAGTGCAAATGGGGCTTATTTATGTAAATCCAGAAGGACCAAATGGCAATCATGACCCCATGGCTGCCGCTAAAGATATTCGCGAAACGTTTGGCCGTATGGCGATGAACGACGAAGAGACGCTTGCACTAATCGCAGGGGGACATACCTTTGGTAAAGGGCATGGCAATGGCGATCCTGCAAAATGTGTTGGCCCTGCACCAGCCGCTGAGGGGGTTGAGGAACAAGGTTTCGGCTGGAAAAACAAGTGCGGTAATGGCAATGGCGTTGACACCATAACCAGTGGTTTGGAAGGCGCTTGGAGTACAAAACCGACGCAATGGACCCACCAATATCTAACCAACTTGTTTACGTACGAGTGGGTGAAGACCAAAAGTCCAGCAGGTGCTACCCAGTGGATTCCTAAGGATGACGCAGCGGCGAACTTAGTGCCCGATGCGCATGATAAGGATAAGCGACATGCCCCCATCATGTTTACTACCGACATCGCTTTGAGAACCGATCCGAGTTATGAAAAAATTGCGAAACGTTTCTTGGATAACCCAAAGGAATTTGAGCTTGCCTTCGCTAAAGCCTGGTTCAAACTCACTCACCGTGATATGGGGCCACGGACACGTTACCTTGGATCGGAAGTACCTAAAGAGGAACTTATTTGGCAAGATCCTATCCCGCCAGTTAATCATAAGTTGATTGACGCTAGGGATACGGAAGATCTGAAGAATAAAATTCTTAAATCGGGTTTGACTGTATCGGAATTAGTACGGACAGCTTGGGCTTCAGCGGCTTCTTTCCGAGGCACCGATTTGCGCGGTGGAGCCAATGGCGCTCGACTTCGCCTTGCTCCTGAAAAAGACTGGCCGGTCAACAATCCAGCTGAACTAGCTAAGGCACTCCCACTATTAGAGGCCATCCAAAACGACTTTAACCGGACGCATTCGAATGGAAAAAAAGTGTCTCTGGCAGATTTGATTGTTTTAGGTGGCACTGCCGCAGTTGAGCAGGCCGCTAAGACTGCGGGATACCCTGTGAAAGTATCTTTTGCACCAGGGCGAATGGACGCAGCGCAAGAGCAAACAGATGTGAGTACGTTTGCTGTACTTGAGCCCAAAGCCGATGCATTCCGTAACTACTACGGTGAAGGCAATATGCTATCACCAACGGAGATGCTGGTTGATCGAGCTAACATGCTAACACTAACCATCCCTGAAATGACGGTTCTAGTTGGCGGCATGCGTGTTTTAGATGCTAACACAGGAGAATCCAAGCAGGGTGTTCTTACCAGCAAACCTGTTGCATTGAGCAATGACTTTTTCGTAAACTTGCTCGACATGTCCACAAAGTGGCAGAAGTTAGCCAAGTCTGAAGGGGTTTACGAAGGCATTGACCGGAAGACAGGTGAGAAAAAATGGACAGCTACCCCAGTAGACCTGATTTTTGGATCGCACTCTGAACTCAGGGCTATTGCCGAAATATATGCGTCTGAAGACGGAAAACAGAAGTTTGTCACTGACTTTGTCAATGCATGGGGTAAGGTGATGATGCTTGATCGCTTCGACCTAAAATAACCTTTTGGATGGTTAACAATTAAGAGACCAATGGGAGCATTATCGTTGAGATAACGTGGCAGGCTACCACTATTTCGGTAGCGTCTGCTGCCCATAGCTCAGGCGGTTTCGCAAAAGCAGGGAATCTGACCCCCATTGGTTTAGATAGTACATTACCGAGTTGCGCTTGAAGT
The DNA here is from genome assembly GCF_040079455.1 of Methyloglobulus sp. Classification (GTDB taxonomy): domain Bacteria; phylum Pseudomonadota; class Gammaproteobacteria; order Methylococcales; family Methylomonadaceae; genus Methyloglobulus. Next base: position 25,695 of record NZ_JBEBKJ010000053.1, read on the forward strand.
GCCATAAGGATTTGAAGCCTTACAGTGCTCTCTGCTTGGTTCATTAATTTCCCGTCACTTAGCATCCCTGGCTTTATCACCAGTTTTGGAAAGCTTCTCCACCAACCCGTAAGATACTCTGTTCAAAATCAAGCTAAATTTGGTCATTCGGCAAAGATTGGAAAAGCATAAAACCGAGTGTTATCGAAAGGCAGATTGTGCTTCAACATGCCGTGGATGGCGTGTAGCAATTTACGCATGACCGCACAGACGGTTTGCAGGCGAATTCGGCCTCCCAATGAACGGTTAGCTTACTCGATCTCCTTGGCAACACTGATTAAATTTGATCATACAAGGCGAATAGTTAAATAACTGAACGACCGCAGTGGGCCGAATGGTGACGATGATAAACGGGCGGATACAAATTATTGGTGGTGAGCTATGAAAGCTTATTTTTTGAACTTGATAAAAAATTTGTATTTATTT
>NZ_JBEBKJ010000054.1:0-25764 GCF_040079455.1 Methyloglobulus sp.
GTTTGGTCGTTTCGTTTGAATGTTATTCATATTCATGGTCACCTCTAATGACATTATAAATCTGCCTCTAGAAGTGTCCTGTTTAATTAAACCATTTCATAAAGTGCTTGTCGAGTGCTTGGCGTACTACGCCTAAGTTCTCTTGCGCGGGAAACCAGCTGTCCGCCAACACGTAGCGGTATTTCAGTTAGTTCTGGGCAGGCCTTGAGCATCTGCCGCAGCATGTCGTTCTTGGTCACCTCGCTTTTGCGCTTCACCTTCTTGGTTGCCAAGTCGCTGTAAAGAAGGGAATTTTCGTATTATTTCAACACCATTTGCAAAAATTGCTGATTCCTGCAATAAGTTTTGCACGTGTTTTTCCAAGTCTGGATGCGAACCAAAGGTACAGCTTCGGAGTATGCCTTTTTTATCCACCAAAATGTGAGAGGGCGTTCCTTTTAGATTAAATAGTTCAAAAGTCTGGGCGTGATATTCCAGTTTTTGCAGATAAACACGGACTTGTTGCCTGACGTTTTCTTGGTACGTATTGGCTTTTTGCCCAAAATCTGGGATATGTTTTTCAATAAAGGCAGTGATTTTATCTTCACTTACCCCAATTTCGCTCTTTACCAAATAATCCATCGCTAAAGGAAAAGGGATACTAAAAGGTAAACGCCCATCTATTAAGATGCCGTGTTGGTTTAGAGTGTACAGTGTTTCTCCTATAACCTCTTGGGTTTTAACCAGCCTAAGCAAATTTTCCAGGGTGTTTTTATCGAAATCTTCAAATGCTGTAGCTATGCCTAGCACCGATAGGCCTTCGCTTGAATAGCGTTGGTGCAAGTCTATCGCTTGCGGCAGGGCGTATAGGAAACAGCCGGGGCAATTGACCTGAAAGACTTCCAGCAAGACGACTTTGCCAGTAAGTTGATTGAAATTAGTCGGCTCACCTTGAACCCACTCGGATACCGAAAATAACGGTGCTTTCTGGCCGATACTTGGTTTTATCAAGACGTTTGGCTAAATAGCCTTGGACGAAGTTAACAAATGTAGTTGCTCTGCCGCTTGTTGTCTGCGCTGTAACTTGGCTTCTCGTTTGGCTATTAACTCTTTGGCAGCATCTGAACCAATGTGGGCTTCCCCGCGTTGTTTAGCCAATTCAATCTGTTTTTCTCGCTCAGCAAAACGCAATTTTTGTTCTGGTGACTTTTTGTTGTAACAATGTGGGCAACTAACGCCTTTTTCGTAGGTATCACTGGCTTTGTCAATCTCGGTGATCGGCATACGACAAGCGTTGCACTGGTCGTAACCGCCTTTTGCCAGCTTGAGGTTAACCGTTACCCGTTCGTCAAAAACAAAACATTCACCTTGCCATAAGGTTTCTTGTTCAGGTACTTCTTCAAGATACTTTAGAATGCCGCCTTTGAGATGGTAGACTTCTTCAAAGCCCTGCTCCTTAAGGTAAGCGGTTGATTTTTCACAGCGAATGCCGCCAGTGCAAAACATAGCAACTTTTTTGTGTTTTACTGGATCCAGATGATCTTTTACGTACTGGGGAAACTCGCGGAAACTCTCGGTATTTGGGTTGATGGCATTTTGAAAAGTACCGACCTGATATTCGTAATCGTTGCGCGTGTCGATGAGCAGGACTTCAGGATCCGAAATCAACCCGTTCCAATCTTTAGGATCAACATAAGTACCCACGACCTGTTTAGGGTCGATGCCTTCGATGCCCATCGTGACTATCTCGTTTTTGAGCTTAACTTTGGTGCGGCTGAAGGGTGGAATGTCGGTGAAAGATTCTTTGCAGTCAATCTCAGCCAAGCGAGGATTAGATATTAACCAATTCAGTGTATTGTCAATTGCAATTCGTGAGCCTGCAATTGTGCCGTTGATGCCTTCACGGGCAAGCAGGAGAGTTCCCCTGACTTGGTTGCTTTCCATGACATCAAACAAAGGCTGCCGTAATTGTTGATAATCGGGCAAAGCAACGAATTTATACAGGGCGCAGACAACAATTTTGGACATAACTCAGTGAATCTAAATAAAACGGTGAAATCGAGAGTGCTTTCAGCTCAAACTTGCGATTGCAGGTAATTTTGGATGCCAATCTTACCAATTAACTCAAACTGTGTCTCCAACCAATCAACATGCTCTTCTTCGTTTTCAAGGATATGTTGAAAAACTTCGCGGGATATATAATCTTTGACCTGTTCGCAGTAGGCGATGGCTTCTCTGAGTGGCGGAATGGCTTCAAGTTCCAGCTTTAAATCGCAACGCAACATTTCTTCTGGATTTTCACCGATCATAAGTTTGCCGAGGTTTTGCAGATTAGGCAATCCCTCAAGAAACAGGATGCGCTCGATCAACTGGTCTGCATGTTTCATCTCGTCGATGGATTCGTGGTATTCCTTCTCATTGAGCTTGCTAAAGCCCCAGTTCTTGTACATCCTGGCATGGAGGAAGTATTGATTGACCGCTGTCAGTTCATTGGTCAGGGCTGTATTGAGGAATGCTATAACTTTAGGGTCGCCTTTCATCGGTCTATCTCGCTCGCTGATTAAGCTGCGAGTATAGAGGGATTTACGTTATTTTGCATCAAGGATTGATTGCGGCTGTGGTCATTCAGCAATTCTTTAACGTGCGGATTGCACTTGCCGCAGCTACCACCTACGCCCAAGCATTTAAACAGCTCACGCCGAGAACCCAAGCCCTCGTTGATGGCTTGCTTAATTTGGGTATCCGTTACTGCCTTGCAAACGCATACGTACATGAGAATTTCCTGAATAGCTAAGTGTTACGCTAATGATAACAATTCTCATTAAAAAGTCAAGATAGGCTAATAACTATTTTTGATAGTCTTGTCACAAAATTGGCAAAAGGTTTTCATAGATGCATAATTTAATTCTCCATAAAAACTCAGGTCAGCTATGTAATAACACTATAATTGGATCATTTTGTCTAACTTCGGTAAAGTCTACTCTATTTAAAGGGGCCATAGGAATGAATTTAACCAACTGTTCTATAAAGATTTAATGGCTTTTTAAGCCTAGATATAAATAACTAATGACCTCCACAACAAATCGCCTTAAGTCTTTAGCCAGCCGTTCGCGCCGAAAATTCCTTAAAGGCTTGTTTAACAGTTGCGTCCTGATAGCTACACTGCCTTATATCAAGCCAGCAAAAGCACAGGCAAATGCTCAAGCCGTTCCGGTACTGAGCGGTACAGAATTTGACCTGACCATCGCCCATACGCTAGTCAATATCAGCGGCACAGAGAAGCACGCCACGACCATTAACAGCACTGTACCAGGTCCGACTTTGCACTGGCGCGAAGGCGATACTGTCACCTTACGGGTTAAAAATCTGCTTTCCGAAGAAACCTCCTTGCACTGGCATGGCATTATTTTGCCTTATCAGATGGATGGTGCGCCGAAAATCAGCTTCAACGGTATCGCGCCAGGGGAAACTTTCACTTACCGTTTCAAGGTGCAGCAGTCCGGCACTTACTGGTATCACTCGCATTCCGAGATGCAGGAGCAAACGGGATTGTATGGCGCTATCGTTATTGATCCGGCGAAACCTGAATCCATCCAATCTGATCGTGATTATGTGGTGTTAATGTCCGATTGGACGGATGAAGCTCCGATGGCTGTGTTTGCCAAGCTCAAAAAGGAAAGCGCTTACTACAACCATAACCAGCCCACGGTCGTCGATTTTTTCCGAGATGTGGCGGATGAAGGACTAGGTTCGACTGTTGAAAAGCGCCACATGTGGAACATGATGCGGATGAACCGGACCGATTTGTCGGATATTTCCGCATCGACTTACACTTATCTTGTGAATGGTCATAACAGCGAAGATAACTGGTTAGGCTTATTCAAGCTAGGTGAAAAAGTCCGCTTACGATTTATCAATGCCTCTGCACAATCGTTTTTTGACGTGCGAATTCCTGGGCTAAAAATGACTGTGGTATCGGCGGACGGGCAAAATATTGATCCGGTAGAAGTCGATGAGTTCCGTATAGGCTTGGCAGAAACGTACGATGTGATTGTCACACCGGAAGACAACGCTTATACCATTTTCGCACAGTCTATGGATCGTACCGGCTATGTGCGCGGCACGTTGGCAACGCAAGCAGGCTTAAAAACAGCTGTACCTGCGTTAGACAAAGCAGAACCGTTGACGATGGAAGATATGATGGGGGCTATGGATCATGAAATGGCGGGCATGGATCACGGAATGGCAGCCATGGGTCATAGCAATATGACACCTGAGCAAATGAGCAAGATGGAACACAGTATGCACGATATGACTGGCATGAATGATGTCAAAACTGCCAGCAAGAAAAGTATCCAAGTCCATCATGCCAGCACAGAATTTGGTGCCAGCGTCGATATGCGGGTCGATACGCCACGTACTAACCTGGATGACCCAGGTATCGGCTTAAGGAATAATGGCAGACGAGTTTTGACTTACGCCGATTTGCACACGACAGGCGGAACGCTTGATGCCAGACCGCCAACGCGGGAGATTGAACTTCATTTGACTGGCAATATGCAACGTTATACCTGGTCATTCGATGGCTTGGAATATAATGAAGCCAAGCCGATACATTTCCGGTATGGCGAACGTTTGCGGGTAATCCTAGTTAATGACACTATGATGACGCACCCTATCCATTTACACGGTATGTGGAGCGAACTTGAAACGGCTGACGGGCAGTTTCAGGCGCGTAAACATACAATAGTCGTACAACCTGCACAGCGCGTCACTTTTTTGGTCACCGCCGATGCGCTTGGACGCTGGCCGTGGCATTGTCATTTGTTCTACCACATGCACGCGGGTATGTTTAGGGAAGTGGTGGTGTCTTGAGTTTTTTACTCAAGAAATATCAGGGCGATGAGTTCATTCCGTTCATGGCTCGACCAGCTCACCACGAACGGAATGAAAGCATTGTCTTTCGTCCCGAATACCTCAACTATGCTCAGGAGAGCTTTGTCGAAGGACATAATAAGACATTCCTTAATGTTTTTGTGAAAATTGCCTTCGTATTGCTTGTCACTTTGTCTGCAAATGCCTGGGCAGAAATGTCTGAATCAAACAACATGGACATGATGCCAGGCCATGACCACCAAAGCATGGATCATTCCAAAATGATGCGCTACGATACTATTGGCACTGAAAAGCCCTCTCCAGAGGGAGAGGGTTGGGTGAGGGGAAATAAACACAGCAAAATGCTATTTGAAAAACGCGATCCCCATGCCTACACTGATGGTCTCGATTTTAGTGGCTTATCGAAACCAGTAATGGGGGATTCACACTATCTAGGTTCATTTATTGTTGATCGTTTGGAAGCCGTTAACGTACGGGATGATTTTTCCATGATTTACGACTGGCAGGCTTGGTACGGGCAAGACTATGATAAGTTAGTCATTAGGGCTGAAGGCGAAATCGACCAAGGTATATTCAAAAACAATCGCAATGAAGCGCTTTGGGGGCACGCCCTAACCGCTTTTTGGGATACTCAACTTGGCGTTCGTGTCGATAGTGGCTTAGGAACTGACCGAGTTTGGGGCGCTTTTGGTATACAAGGCTTTGCACCTTATTGGATTTACATAGAAGCGACCGGGTACGTTGGCGAAGAAGGCCGCACGGCATTCCGTATCGAAACGGAATATGATTTACTGATTACCCAGAAACTTATCCTACAACCCCGCATCGAAATGAACTTTTATAGCCAAAACGATCTCCCTCGTTTAGTTAGCAGTGGTTTATCTAATATAGAGGCAGGTTTGCGTTTACGTTATGAAATCAAACGGGAATTTGCACCTTATATTGGCATAGAATGGGCTAGCACTTTTGGTGCAGCTGCTGATGTTATCCGCGCAGGCGGCAATAAATCCGAGGAAACTCGGTTTGTTGCCGGGGTACATTTTTGGTTTTAGTGAGAACTTTTCTGATAATCATCAAAAGACGATAATCGAACACCATGCACACTGATATTCTCAACCGTTTACAACATGATCACAACTTCGCGGTCATCAACAAAAAAGGCGAACGCAGGACGCGCTTAGTCTTAGTGCTTACCTTGTTGACCATGATCCTGGAAATTAGCGCGGGTATAGTGTTCGGCTCGATGGCATTACTGGCCGATGGCTGGCATATGGGGACGCACGTCGCCGCTTTTATGATTGCCTTATACGCGTACCGCTATTCCAGAAAGCATGCCCACGACCAGACCTTTGCGTTCAGCAGCGGCAAAGTCGGCGTATTGGGCGGCTTTGCCAGTTCTGTTGCCCTGGGTGTGGTTGCACTGATGATGGCGGTTGAATCTGGGGAACGGCTTCTTACGCCACGCATTATCCAATTCGACCATGCCCTGATGGTTGCCGGTTTCGGCCTATTTATCAATTTTGTTTGTGCTTTATTACTTAAAGATTCGCATCAACACGGGCATTCACATGATCACCATCATGAACATCATCACGACCATAACCTTAAGGCTGCTTATTTTCATGTATTAGCCGATGCGTTAACCTCCGTACTTGCGATAATCGCCTTATTTTCCGGCAAATATTACGGCTGGAACTGGCTTGATCCGGTCATGGGCATAGTCGGTGCGCTGATTATCTCGCAATGGTCATTTTCATTGCTGAAGGAAACCAGCCCAGTCTTGCTTGACGAAAGTATTGCCTTAAAACACAAAACGGCGATAAAAGACATCATCGAAAACGATGCCGATAACCGGATCGCCGATTTGCATGTCTGGCGCGTAGGGCCAGACCATTTTGCGGCAATTATCTCAGTGGTTTCGCACCATCCTAAAGCACCGGATTATTACAAAAGCTTACTAATGCAGTCTCAAACCTTGAAGCAACATAATGACAAGCTTAGGCTTGCCCATATTACCGTGGAAGTACACCAGTGTCGGGCTAAGGGTTGTGATGATGAAGGTAAGCCGAGTTAAGGGCATCTCCAAAAAATCCCCGCCACCCTCGCTACGCTCTCCCTCTGGGAGAGAGCTAGGGTGAGGGTTGTAAATGTCACCATACAAAATCCATTTTAATCGAGAATAATCTCGTCTGTTGGATATTTATAGGTTATGGGAAGGCACGAAGCCAAACATTTTATAGCGCGGGTTGTTGGTTTTTACTCATTTACAGCCTACATTTGTAAGCTTACACCAACTTAGATGCTTCTGGAAGGACTTATGATTAGTGCATTATATGCAGGAATTTTGGCTTTATTGATCGTTTGGCTATCGTTTAACGTCATCAAATTACGTCGTGCAAACAAGGTTATCTTGGGTGATGGCGGTGTAGCTCAGCTTCAAAATGCAATCCGAGCGCAAGGCAATACTACTGAATACATTCCGATAACGCTTATCTTGCTGATATTGTTGGAGCTTAGCGGGGCGAATGTCTGGTTTATGCATGTCGGTGGTATTGCCATTATTATTGGGCGTGTAATTCACGCAAAGGGCTTGTTGTCTGAAAACCTTGGATACCGGGTACTTGGAATGCAAGTGACTTTCTTTACAATCATCGGATTGGCATCAGCTAACATTTTTTACACATTATACAAAATGTTTAGTGCATGAAATAGGCAAGCGACCAAGGCACTAAGTGGCGCGTCAGTTTGCATTTGGGGTTCTTCGTAATATCAAGGAGGGTCAATCTATAGATCAAGTTGCAATTTGGGCTTAACCTGACAAATACTTGTAATAACCAGTAATTGCCAGATTAAGCTTGAATTACAAGATTTATAGCTTATTTGCCAAATCCTTCAAGTAAGCCTTGAAGTCATTTTTCAGCTCTTTGTGCAGCAGTCCGTACTCTACGTTTGCCACTAAAAAGCCCAGTTTTGCGCCACAGTCGTAACGTTTTCCGCCGAATTCGTAAGCCAAAACTTGTTCGTCTTTCATTAAATCGGCGATGGCATCAGTTAGTTGGATTTCACCGCCTGCACCTCGTCCGGTGTTTTTGATTTTTTCAAAAATGCCAGGATTCAGGATGTAACGGCCTACGACGGCCAAGTTTGATGGTGCGACATCAGGTTTGGGCTTTTCAACGATATGTTCGATGGGCGCATAAGAGCCTTTGCTTTCGCCGGTCCTGACGATGCCGTATTTGTCGGTTTCCGAAGGGTCAACCCGCTCTACACCTAGTATTGAAACTTGGGTTTGTGCGTATAGATCAACCATTTGCTTCATGCAGCCGCGTTCGCCATCTTCGATTAAGTCATCCGGCAAGATGACGGCAAACGGCTCGTCGCCGACGGCTGGCAGGGCGCAATAAACGGCATGGCCTAAGCCCAATGCCTCAGGTTGGCGGATAAATACGCACTTGATATGGGGCGGAATAATACTACGCAGCAGGTTGAGGATTTCGGTTTTATTTCTGGCTTCGAGTTCCTTTTCCATCTCGTAAGCCTTATCGTAATGATCCATAATGGAATTTTTACTACGCCCAGTAATAAAAATCATCGTGTCAATACCGGCCGCAATGGATTCTTCGACGGCATATTGCATTAGCGGCTTATCAACAATGGGCAGCATTTCCTTGGGGACGGCCTTGGTTGCCGGCAAAAAGCGTGTGCCTAAACCAGCAACGGGGAAAACTACTTTGGTAATTTTTTTAGTCATTAATGTCTTCCTAAGTGACAGATAAAGAGGGTTTATTTGATGATCTCATAGGGCTATCAACTACAATGTGAAGCTGACCATGCTGATTATTTTAACATTCATACTATTGATTAGTCTTTTTGACCAAGTTAATAGCAAAGATAGCAGTTTTTTTCAGTTTAATATGGCGTTAGCGATTATCAGAGAAAAATTCTTTTTTCTGACGGGCGTTATGGCTGGACTTTCTGCCACCAGCTATCTATCATGGGATTAGCACTTCTCGTCTGTGCGTGGATAATAATATCAACTGCCAAACTACCTTGAGGAGATTTTTATGTTAGCAAATCAACAGCCAGCACCCAATTTCAGATCATTCAATCAAAACAACCAAATCGTCAGCTTAGCCGATTATTTGGGGCAAAAGAATGTCGTCCTCTACTTCTATCCCAAAGACGACACCCCCGGTTGCACCATAGAAGCCAATGATTTTACCGCGATGGCAAGCGAATTTGCTGCGCTGGATACGGTCGTAATCGGCGTAAGCAAAGATTCTTGCGAAAGTCATACCGCGTTTATCGACAAATTCGGCCTGAAAGTGGATTTATTGGCAGATACGTCGGGGGAGTTGTGTGAACTGTACAATGTCTGGCGGGAACGTGAGAAAAACGGCGTGAAAAGCATGGCGATCTTACGGTCAACTTTCATCATTGATAAGCAAGGCAAGTTGGTTGATGTTGAGTACGGAGTTAACCATGAAGGCCATGCCCAGGCGGTGCTGGAAAAAATAAAAGCTTTGTAAATTAGGAGAACTCCTTGCCGTTCGTCCTGAGCTTGTCGAAGGACTTAGTCAGGACTCCTTTTTTGAACATTAATATTAGCAAGTTACGTAAGATAGGAATTTATGGCAGTCACAGGAATAAACCACATCAACATTGAAGTTACCGCAGAACAACTGCCCAAGGTTAAGGCCTTTTATGAGGATGTACTGGATTTAAAATCGGGCTTTCGCTCCGCATCTAAGCGCGATGGTGCGTGGTTGTACGCAGGCAATACGCCCGTTATTCACTTATCTGTTACCGAAGACTATATGAATGAATCCGACAAAATCCATTTTAACCATGTGGCTTTTGCGTGCAATGGACTCGCACAATTCAAGCGTGATCTGGATATTCAACAAGTCCAGTATACGCTGGAACAACGGTCTTTGGCGGATAGGGAAATGACGCAAATTTTTTTGAATGATCCCGTCGGCATCAAGATAGAACTTAATTTTGCGGGCGAAACATTGTCGTAATCCCAATCTACAATCTTACAGCCTCCTTCTCCCTTTGGGAGAAGGCTGGGATGAGGGCGATTTAACAGCATTTGCCTTTGTTATCCCTTCACCCCGCCCCTCTCCCACAACGAGAGGGAGTTACGGCATTGATTGATAGGAGAAGATGTTAATAGGAATTCCATTAAGTAACTTTAGGAAATCAACATGATACCTGAACAGACATTGAATTTAACGGGCAAAGTCGCCCTGATTAGCGGTGCCGCCGTCGGCATAGGCCGGGCGTGTGCATTGGCATTAGGTCAGGCTGGCGCGTTTATCGGACTTAACTACCATAGCAGCAGAGAGGCCGCCGAAAGCCTGTCTGCGGAATTAACCGCACTTAATATCAAATCCCTGCTGCTCCCCGCCGACTTGACTGACGAAGCCCAAGCCAATGCAGTGGTTGATAAGCTGGTTGCAGAAACCGGACGGCTGGACATCTTGGTCAACAACAGCGGTGGCTTGGTCAAACGCGCCAAAATCGAAGAAACTAGCTTAGCCAACTGGCAAAAATCGCTGGATATAAACCTGACCAGTGCGTTTTTGGTCACCAAACGCGCCATCCCTCACTTACGGAATACCGGTAGCGGACGCATTGTGAACTTGCTGTCCTTGTCCGTACAAACGGGCGGTGCCAACGGCGCAGGGGCTTACGCCGCACCCAAAGGCGGCCTGATGGTGTTCACCCACACCCTGGCTAAAGAACTCGCCCCGCACGTCCGCACCAACTCCGTCATGCCTGGCACAGTGGAAACCCAACACCACGAAATCCATTCAACCCCGGAAATGCTGGAAAACTACCGTAAGCAAACCCCGCTCGGACGCAATACAATGGCGGAAGAGGTCGCCAGCTCTGTGCTGTTCCTTGCCAGCGATATGTCGTCGCATATCAATGGGGCGTTGATTGATATTAGTGGTGGTAGGTTTTTGCGTTGATTTTTTGAAGTACAACATCCGCCGGACGAGGCATGTTGCCCCGTTCGTAGCGTTTCAGTCTGGTTCAGGAATGACAACACAAACAAAACGTATGTGACGGGGTTCAAACCCCGTCCCGCGTTCGGCACAGAAAAAGATTATGACACTGGGAAAATAATCCCAGCTAAAGATGCTTTGTACCATTTTGATGGAACTAAATACATATCAAAGGATAAGGTTAATTGATTAGTCCGCGTAGCTCGTATGGGCTGAAGCCCAACATATAGAAGCCGCATAATGTTGCCCCAAAGGGCATAAAGGCATTGCTATCGCTCAGCCCATCTACATACTATTCGGGAGAAAAAGCCTTAGCCTTGGCAAGCAATTCCTGCCCGCGTTCGGCTTTGCCTTTTCCACGTTGGGCGCGGAGATCGAACTGTGTCTTTAAGTCAAATTCGACCAGGATGAGGGTGGTGACTTCATCCAGCAGATAGTTCACGCTTACGCCTTTACTTTTGGCAAGGGCTTTTAAGCGTTGGTGTTTTTGGTCAGACAATCTTAAGGTTAGCGCACTCATACATTACCTCTTTGTAAAAACGCTTCGGGTGTTAGCAGTAAAATATCGGGGAAAAGCAATTCGGCCTTTGTTAAGTCTTTAATATTGCGCGACACAATACAGTTTGCATGGCCTGCGACCGCCAATTCGATTAAATGATTGTCGCCTTCGTCTTTAAGGTTAGGGCGCCAGCCGAAATAGATGTCTGTCCATCGACATGCGCCGAAGAAAATGTCCAGCAATTCGTTGCGATCTTCTTTGCTCAAATGATAGGCCTTAAAGAGTTCTTCACGGTTAACGACATCGCAGTATTCTGCAAACAACGCCGCGCCCATCAGCGGCGTATGTCGTTCACTTAAGCAGGCGGCAATCACCTCTGAGGATGAAGCCGAACCCATGCAAGCACCGACAAAAATATTGGTGTCAACAACAATTATCATGCTTAAATGGTAGCATGTTTGATACCATTAGGGTTTTAAAGTTGCATCGTTCCTACGAAGAGTGTGAGAATGGTAAAAAACTTGTTTCAAGCCTTGTACTTGGTGCATAAAACGCGCCCTACTTAATTGCCGATGTGGGTTATAATCGCGGTCACAATCGTTATTTTATCACCCTGAATGGCTCAGTTTTTCGCAATCCACCCTGAAAATCCGCAACTACGCTTAATTCATCGTGCGGTGGAAATCATACAAAAGGGCGGGGTGATTGCTTATCCAACCGATTCGTCTTACGCGTTGGCTTGTCACATAGGCGACAAACAAGCGTTGGACAAAATACGCCGTATCCGGCAATTGGACGACAAACACGATTTTACCTTGATTTGTAATGATTTGACCCAGGTCTCCACGTTTACCAAGATTGGCAACAATGCCCATCGCCTGATTAAGGCTTTAACGCCTGGGCCGTTCACCTTTATTCTGGATGCGACCCGTGAAGTGCCGCGCCGGTTGCAACATCCCAACAAAAAAACCATAGGTATCCGCATTCCCGACCACCCCATTGCACAATTATTGGTCAAAGAACTGCAAGAACCTTTATTCAGCTCCACATTGATATTGCCTGGGGACGATGAAGGCTTGATTGACCCTTACGAAATCCGCGAACGGCTGGAATATGAATTGGATCTGGTCATAGATGCCGGCGTGATACCTTACGAAGAAACCACGATCATCGCATTTACCGACCACGCCCCCGAAATCGTCAGGCAAGGCAAAGGCCAAGCCCCCATGCTGGATTAACAGGAATAACAATCATGATGGATGAATTAACGATGGTGCAACGGATAGCCGTCTGGATATTGCCAGTCATTTTTGCAATTACTGTGCATGAAGTGGCACACGGTTGGGTTGCAAAAAAGTACGGCGATAACACTGCTGCAGCGCAGGGGCGTTTAACCTTAAACCCCGTCAAGCATATCGACTGGTTAGGCACCATCATTATTCCAGGGCTATTGCTACTTACAGGGACTGGATTTATTTTTGGCTGGGCTAAGCCCGTACCTGTCGATGCGCGTAATTTTAAAAAGCCCCTTCATGACATGGCTATTGTCGCCCTAGCAGGGCCTATTTCAAATGTCCTTATGGCGATAGGTTGGGCTTTGCTCGCCCGTATCGGCGTAACGATAGGCGCAAGCGCAGAAAATGTTTCTTTACCTCTGATTTACACAGGCATTGCCGGTATTTCAATTAATCTTGTGTTAGCATTAATCAACCTGTTACCCATACCACCTTTAGACGGTAGCCGAGTTCTGACAGGTATTTTGCCGCATCGCTTGGCTTGGCAATATAACAAGCTGGAACGGTACGGATTCATTATTTTGCTGATATTGCTTTACACGCAAGTCCTGAATGCCATACTCGCTTACCCCATGTATTTTGCCCAAAACCTGTTTTTTTCAATTGCTGGATTAAACTAAATCCTGGTGAGTATACGGTAAGCCATTGCCTTATTTGTTAGAATAATCCAATGAATATGCTTGAAAATTATGTTGAACGATCTGCTGGATCGCAAGCCTACGCCATCGTAAATGGTGCGCCGTTCAACCAGTTACCGGAAGACTTATATATACCGCCGGATGCGCTGGAGGTGTTCCTTGAGCTATTTGAAGGGCCGTTGGATTTATTGCTGTACTTGATAAGGCGGCAAAATGTTGACATTATCAACATACCGATAGCGCAGATTACGCATCAGTACATTGCTTATATTCAAGTGATGGGGACTATGAAAATGGAATTGGCGGCAGAATACCTGGTGATGGCGGCGGTGCTGGCCGAAATAAAGTCCAGAATGTTACTGCCCAGGCAATCGGAGTCGGAAGACGAGGAAGAAGACCCCAGGGCGACGTTGATACGCAGATTACAGGAATACGAGTGCATTAAAAGCGTTGCCGAGGAAATCGACCTGATGCCACGGTTGGAGCGCGATATTTTTGCTGCCGTCGTTGATGTCTCCAAATTGAATATCGAACAAGTACTGCCTGACATCCAGTTAAATGAAATGCTGTTGGCATTCCAGGATGTCTTGAAACGGGTTGAGCAACTCAGCCATCATCACATCACTAAAGAGCCTTTATCTGTCCGTGAACGAATGTCAGCCATTTTGGAAAACCTTAAAGGAGCGGATAGTCTCCTTTTTTCGCAACTTTTCGCCAGAAAAGAAGGACGACAAGGGGTCGTCGTCTCGTTTCTGGCCATTCTCGAGCTCAGCAAAGAGCGTCTCATTGACATCTTCCAGTCCGAGCCCTTCAGTGAGCTGCGAATTAGAACCGCCGGCGCAGCCGCCCTTGGTGGAAATGGCGGAAATTGTGCAAGTAGCGCAAGCGGATCCGGTCATTGAGATCCTGGATGTCAACATGGAAATAAAACGCATCGTTGAAGCCATCATTTTTGCTGCTAACCGTCCAATGACGGTAAAGCAGATTCAGCAAGTGTTCCCTGAAATAGAACAACCCGAACTTATTGAAATACTCGGCGCAATCGAGTCCATCACCGAAGATTACCGTGACCGACCCATCGAATTAAAGCACGTTGCCAGTGGTTATCGTTTTCAAGTGCGGCAGGAACTGTCCCGATGGGTATCGCGCTTGTTTGAGGAAAAACCGCCCCGTTATTCCCGTGCTTTGTTAGAGACTTTGGCAATCATCGCTTATCGCCAACCCGTAACCCGCGGTGAAATTGAGGACATTCGCGGCGTGGGTGTCAGCAGCAGTATTATCCAAACGCTGTTGGAGCGCGACTGGATAAAGGTTGTCGCCCATAAGGAAGCGCCAGGCCGTCCGGGTTTATACGGCACGACCAAACAATTTTTAGATTATTTTAATGTTACCACCCTAAACGATCTACCGACTTTACAAGAGATACAAGATCTTGATTTGTCGGTAGATAACTCGCAATACATATTACAGGAAGAGAGTGAAAAACAAACCCCCAACGAGCAAGACGAATTCGCCCAAACAACCACCGACAACCAAGAAGACATTGGCGAGGAACTTGGCGAGGAACTTGGCGAGGAACTTGGCGAGACCACAGCCGTCTGAGCCGATTACGTCAAGAATAATCGACAGCAGCGATATCGATCTGGGCGAGCGTATCCAAAAAGTGTTGGCCCGTGGCGGTATTGGCTCAAGGCGGGAAATTGAGGGTTGGATAACCGAAGGTCGGTTGAAAATCAAGGGCGTTACGGTAACTTTGGGTACGCGCATCAAAGCTGGTGATTATTTGACCATCAACGACCGCGTTGTTTTGTGGGAAAAATTCACCATCCAGCCTACGCGGGTCTTGCTGTACCACAAACCAGTCGGGGAAGTTGTAACCCGCCGTGATCCCGAAGGCCGTCCGGTTGTTTTCACCCAATTGCCGAGTTTAAACGCATCGAGATGGATAGCGGTAGGCCGTCTTGACATCAACACGTCAGGCTTATTGTTGGTTACCAATAACGGCGAATTGGCTAATAAACTGATGCACCCGTCCACCCAAGTGGAACGCGAATATGCGGTACGGCTTTTGGGTGAAATCCCTGATGCTACCATAGCAAGGCTTAAGCAAGGCGTAGAACTTGAGGATGGACTAGCCAAGTTTGATGACATTCGCTTCTATGCAGGCGAAGGCGCTAATAAATGGTATTACGTGACCGTTAAAGAAGGCCGCAATCGGCTGGTCAGGCGTTTATGGGAATCGCAGGATATTGTTGTCAGCCGCCTGATGCGGGTACGTTATGGGCCAGTGGTATTGCCAGAACGATTAAAAGCCCATTCTTTTCATGAACTGGATGCTAAAGAACTTGCGTTGCTTTTTGAGTTTGCCGGAATGTCGAGTGAAAAAACTCACACGCCCAGCAAACCGGAAAAGTAAAAAGTCCTGTCTCGCACGAAGTTAGCTTGAAACTACAAATATCAAACCCTCAAATTGAAGTGGTCTACGGCTAACGGTCGGATTTAACCAAAAAAAATCGGTTACTTTTCATCCAGTAGGTACAGATCTTCTATTAAAGTCCTTTCCCCTGGCGTTAACCAAATTCGTTGTACGTCAGATTCAGTTTGACCAGATTCAGCAGCCAGTGCGCGACGTTCAGCCTTGCGACGTTCATCCAAGCTAAGTTCTACCTGCCTTTGCTTACGGGGAGATCGACGTAATTTTTCACGTAAATCAATTACATTCATATTCATATAACCTCAAATTTCAGTCTATCTGAAAATAAGTTTAGTTGAAAAACAGCTTGAGTATCTCAATGTTGAATAACTTAATCAAGCAACACGGCATCAGACATCAAACTTGAGAAAAAGTGCCAGCCTCATTCTACTATAATGAGTTCGCCAAGTCCTTAAGAGCTTCACCACCTTGATTAAATAAAGGCCAGCCATCGCCTACCAACACAGTTTTAATATCTGGTAAATCAGCCATTCGTTTTACAGATTGCTTGGCCTGAGTAACATCGCTAAGTTTTGTTTCCGGTAACAAACACAGTTCTCCACCGATATGAGAGCGGATTAAATCGCCGGTAATCAAGGTGTTTTGTTCCAAAACCAATACTAGTTCACCTGGGGTTTTTGAGCCATTCAGTTGATAAGCAACTAGTCCAGGAACAATCTCTTCCTTATCGTGCAGCCAATGTTGGCAAGTGATTGGGAAACTCTCTTGCTCACGTGCTGGACCGTAAATACTAGCGCCTATTACCTTGGCAATATGAAAAGCATCACGGCAATGATCGCTATTGGTGATAACGATAAACTTTGCCCCGCCCAATTGTCGCAAATGATTTTGGTCATGCGCCGATAGCGGCAAAGGGTCGATTAGCACGTTGCCGTTTATTCGTACCCAAAGCACGCTGTGAAAATCTAGGTTGCGTTCAGGGTTAAACTCCGACCAGCCAAACAAATCTTTTCTGTGTAATTGTTTCAAATCGTTAACTCCGCCTTGGCTGAATAGTATTATACATTTATTGACGATCATTCACCCTTGTGTGAAATATTACTAGAACCTTGTTTTCACTTTTATTTGATGTGCCCTTGGATGAAAACATTACATGGAAAAGAAATTAAATTTCGATGGAAGGACGGTATCCAGGCATGGTTATTATACGTTTCAAACCTGTTCACTGATTGGCTCTTGTCTACCTGATTATGTATGAATATCCGCAACTTTATAGTCAAATGCGCCTCAAAAAGGATAATACATTAAAGGATATGGAGTCATGTTAAAAAATAAAGTGCAACTTCAGTCCGGTTATAGCTTGATTGAGCTATTCAAAGAGTATGACACCGAAAACCAGTGCATTGAGGCGCTGTTTAAATGGCACTGGCCGTCTATTTCGTTGTTCTCCGACGCGGGTAGTAAAATTTCCAACAATGTCTGTAAGGCTTCACAGTAGCTGGGTTCACGGGAAATGCCCATCATATAAAGCTGGTTTATTTTGCCGAGGTAGTTTTGGACTGCTTTCATGCGTTCGTCCTTGGGAGTTTTTCGCTAGAGGATAAGGGTATGCTAAAAAAGTACAAATTGCGGCTTTTTTAGTTATTCTTGCTTAAAACGATGGATCAAACGACGTTCTTTTTTATTCGGTTTGTGGTCTATCCCAGAAAAACCAAGCAATTCTTTTTGTTCGCGTTCAGATTGGATTTGTAGTTGCCGTTTGGCATGGCTTTCTGGTGCTTCTTGGTAAAGCAATACGGCATCCTTAGTTGAGCGCCGTTGAGCGGTAAGAGCGGTAACGGTTATATCCCAGCTATAGCTGTTTTTGCTGATGGTGATTTCTGCACCAATTTTGATTTCTTTTGCGGCTTTGGTGCGCTGCCCATTTACGTGGACTTTGCCGCCGTTGATGGCATCTGTTGCCAAGCTGCGTGATTTATAAAACCGAGCAGCCCACAGCCATTTGTCCAGCCGGATAGCATCAACGTCTGTTGGCACGGTTAAGCGGTTTTTTTCAATCCTCTGGGTAAGGAGAATACGACTTTTTCCTCAATGCCTTTGAGTTCGACAGCAGTATGTCCGCCCCACGCCTTCAATTGGTCAATCACTTCCTGCACCAGAACTTCGGGTGCGGAAGCCCCAGCTGTCACGCCGACCACTTTGCTGTTGGCAAACCAGTCTCTTTGCATATCCTTGGCGGTGTCTATCAGGTAAGCGGGTTTCCCTAATTGTTCAGCGATTTCCCGCAAGCGGTTGGAGTTGGAGCTATTGGGCGAACCAACAACCAATATGGTATCGGCTGTTTTGGATAAGTCATAAACCGCATCTTGCCGGTTTTGGGTGGCATAGCAAATATCGTCCTTTTTCTGTTCTTGGATAGAGGTAAAACGCTTTCTCAATGCGTCAACCATCACTTTGGTATCCGTCATAGATAAGGTGGTTTGGGTGACATAAGCCAGGTTATCGGGGTTATTAACTTTCAAATTAGCAACATCCGCTGGCGTTTCTACCAGATAAATACCGCCATTTTTTGAACACTTATCATATTGCCCCATCGTACCTTCCACTTCTGGATGCCCCGCATGACCGATCAAGATGACTTCACGATCAGATTTTGCGTGTTTGGCTACTTGCAAATGCACTTTGGTAACGAGAGGGCAGGTTGCATCAAAAACGGTTAGATTTCGTTCAACAGCTTCTTTTTGAACCTGTTTGGATACGCCGTGAGCGCTGAAAATGAGGTAAGAACCTACGGGTACATCGGAGATGTCTTCAATAAAAATAGCGCCTTTTTCTTTCAAACCGTCAACAACGGTGCGGTTATGCACGACTTCATGCCGGACATAGATAGGTGCGCCAAAGGTTTCAAGAGCTTGGTCGACAATATCAATGGCGCGGTCAACACCGGCACAGAATCCACGAGGGTTAGCGAGTATGATTTGCATGGCTATATTTCTTAGGTTTAGTTAGTTGTGGCTATTTTAACTCAACATCGTGTTAGATACGATGATTCCGTTAGGATTGGCAATTTAAATGATTTTCCTGGGTGGTTTCGGTAAGGGCAATCATTATTACATTGTGGTTGCCGACGTGTTTCTTAATGCTAAAACACAAGAATGAAGCTGTAGGGATTGTAGGGGCAACCATAGGCTGTCCTTCACTGTCATTAAGTCAATAGCTCAGAACTTCTTTCACCTGGAGTACAAATCTAGGTTTGCATTCCGGCATTCGCTGCTTATAAGGGATCAAAAAACATGTTTTTTGACTCCGTATTTCTTAACATAATAGCAGTGAGGTTGCCCCTACTAGCACTTAAAAATTTAGCCATCCAGATCCAAAGGACCCAGCAAACACTAGACTTACTATGGTCATCAACTTAATCAAGATATTCAAGGACGGGCCGCTGGTATCTTTGAATGGGTCGCCAACTGTATCGCCAACGACGGCGGCTTTGTGTGAGTCTGAGCCTTTGCCGCCGTATTCTCCAGTTTCGATGTATTTTTTCGCGTTATCCCATGCGCCGCCAGCGTTCGCCATCATGACCGCCAGCAAAAAGCCTGACAATAAGGTGCCGACCAACAGCCCAGCCAACGCTTCTTTGCCCAGTACATGGCCGACCACAATCGGTACGATGACTGCCAAAGCACCAGGCACGATCATCTCACGCAATGCACTTTCGGTGCTTATGCCCACACAGGCTTTGTAATCCGGCTTGCCTGTGCCTTCCATCAAGCCAGGGATTTCACGGAATTGCCGTCTTACTTCCAGCACAATTTCATGAGCAGCTTTACCTACGGCCATCATGGTCAGGGCAGAAAAGAGGTACGGCATCATCGCGCCTATCAATAATCCTGGCAACATGGTAGGGCCGAGGATGTCTAAACTTTCTATTTTGGCGGCGGTAACATAAGCTGCAATCAATGCTAATGCGGTCAAAACGGCAGATCCAATCGCAAAGCCCTTGCCAGTCGCGGCAGTGGTGTTACCTAAGCTATCTAAAGCATCGGTGCGATGTCTAACTTCTTTAGGTAGATGGCTCATTTCCGCAATACCGCCTGCGTTATCGGCAACGGGGCCGTAAGCATCAGTTGCTAAGGTGACACCCAAGGTGCTTAACATGCCAACACCTGCCAATGCCACTGCGTATAATCCAGCAGCAAGAGTACCATCGGCTTTATGCCCTAGCCATATGCTAATAAGGATGGCAAATGCGGTGATAAGCACAGGCAATGCTGTACTCATCATGCCCACGGCTAATCCTTGTATGATAGTGGTTGCTGCTCCCGTTTGGGTGGCCTTGGCAATAGCCAATGTCGGTTTTTCGGTATAGGAGGTGAAGTATTCCGTTACGTAAGCGATTGCATTTCCAGCTACTAAGCCCACCACAATAACCAGCCAATAATTAAAATGTAAGCCCGACAGCAACACAGCCAACAAAGTCAGGCCTAAAACAATCACAGACGCACCCCAAACGGAACGGCGCAGCGCAGTCAATAAGTCTTCTAAAGTGGCGTTTTCGTCAATTTTTGCTACGAATTGGCTAAGATAACGAACACACTTTGAGACAAGTGATGCATTGGCGACTATACCGGCTAATTCGCTTTCATCCCGATCCTTGCCAATCACCATATAGATTCCAAACAGACTGGAGATAACACCGACAGCAGCCACCAGAAAAGGCAAGCCAATAAATGCAACCGTAGAGCCTTTGCCCAATGCTGCGCCCAAAGTGGCGGCGGCAATAATTGAGCCACTATAGCTTTCAAACAAATCCGCACCCATACCTGCAACATCGCCGACATTGTCACCCACATTGTCGGCAATCACCGCAGGATTGCGAGGGTCATCTTCTGGGATGCCTTTCTCAATCTTGCCCACCAAATCAGCACCGACATCGGCAGCTTTGGTAAAAATGCCACCACCAACCCTGGCAAACAGGGCAATACTGCTGGCACCAAAACCAAATCCGGTAATATAAGTTAGCTGATTAGGGTCGCCGTTAAACACCAGAAACAACAACGTCATACCAATAAGGCTAAAGCTGACAACAGACATGCCCATAATCGCACCACTGCCAAAGGCAACGCGTAAGCCCTCATGCAAGCCACGACTGGCGGCGGAAGCAGTGCGGGTATTGGCGCGTACAGCCACATACATGCCCAGATAACCAGCTCCAGCTGATGCAATCGCTCCAGAAACAAAACAAAACGCCGTTTGCCACTGCAAGAACAGGGTAATAACAGTGGCGACAATCGCTACAAAAATCGCAATTACACGGTATTCGCGTGCCAGAAAAGCAGATGCGCCTTCCTGAATGGCAGCGCCAATCTCGCGCATGAGCTCATTGCCCTGGTCATAAGCAAGAACCCGTTTTAATTGCCAAAGCACAAATACGACTCCGGCGATGCCCATTAGTAAGGCTATAACAATTGATGCTGATGTTGGTAGCAACATAGTCTCCACTCCTCTGGTTATTATAGTTATTAGTTTTTATTTAGCGGTGTATGGCGGGTAAATATGTGCGAAATGGTTAGGGTTTTTGGATTGATGATTATACCTATGAGACCTCTGCACAACCAGCCTAGTGCAATTAAATTTTCCAATCTACCGAAAGCCAGGCGAAGTATTAGGTGATAAGATTGGATTTAGTCAGTTTCGAGTCGTATAGCTGAGCAATTATGTATGTTAAGGGCTGATCTTGCCGCGATAGCCCCCTGTCTTTTGCTCATCGCCCCGTCACTGGGCGCAATGTGGCTATGTTGGGGTGTTTTTCCAGGTGGGATCTTGTTGTGGCGGCCTTGAGCAAGTTCATGGACAGCTCTTTGAGCGGCATCTGTGCGTTGACTTTTTCTGTGCCCAAGTAACGCGCCCTGGCCATCCCGAATAGCCGCTTCATCGTCCCGAAACATTGCTCGACGATGTGGCGCTTTTTGCTGATCAGTTTGTTCGCCCGTCTCTGCCGATCCGTTAACGGCCGGTTGCGTGCCACCTTATGCATAATGCCCGATTTTGCTGGCGTTGTTTGAGGTGGTTACGGTTGGCGGCGCTCGCATAGCCCTTTGATTATGGAGCATCTTCTTTCCTTATATCACGGTGAAACTCGTCCAAAATTGACTGCGTAGTTACATCTCAGTTTTTCTTCTAAAACGGCCATCTACACATTATTTACCAACCATGACAGGATCATTTTGGTCAGCAAAATCCTGAGCAATAAAATAATGCTTAAAATACGGCATAAAACTGCCTGTTATTGGGATGGAGAAGAAGCAATACATGGCGGCTGCTTCGCCAGTAGTAACGCCAAAAATCCATTGTGGCATGAATAAAGTCAACACTGCCATGATGAAGTGGTAACTTGCCATCTTCTGGTTGTTCTTCCAGAGGAAGCCGCTTAACGCCAAGCCGAACAGTGAGCCATGCGTAACAAACAATCCGAATGCACTGGAAATGGAATAACCAATATGGTACTTGCCCATATACAAGCAAGAAATCATTTTACCGATGAAGTTGGGCATGACATCGAAAATCTGCCACCCATTAGGTAAGAAGCTACAAATCAGGAACATAGTGCTGAGCGTAGCGCCTATCATTGTCGCTTTAAGCAGAGCCGTCTTGTCTGTTGAATAGGTCGCAAGTGCAGGCATAATCGCGAAGGCTTGTAAGCTTATGTGGTATGTTGACAATTCACTCAAGAACAAATTCGTCCCATACCCGCATTGGTCGACAACGGGGTAAGCAAAGTATTGGATCAGTTCCATTAAAGAGAAATGGAAGATGGCGTACGATCTCGCAGCCCTCACCCAGAAGGTTTCATCTTTATCGAGAAAAGTTACACTGGCGGCGGCAAAACCGACCACGCCCATACCGAGCGACATATTGGCACTAAAACACATAGGTAGTCCGTATTGAATAAAATTTATGATTATTTGATAATTAATAGAAAAAAATGTAGGTCATTTATTAAAATGGACTATCTTTACAGACGTTCTTTTGTTTCCTAGCTTCTAAGGTATTCATTGACAGATCTAAAGAAAACTCATGCTCTAATACACCTTTGACTGTGAATTTATTAGTATTGCTATCTAGTTTAGGTTCATCACACCGCCACCATATCGATGATACCGTACGTTGGATTTTATCAATTTCAGCATCAGAATATAAGTCCTTAAGCCCCCATTCTTTAATAACCTTGCCATCTGTTTGGTAAATTACCCAAATAGCTCCATATCCTAAATTGCTCCAGTTATCGAGAGTGATAGTTTTTCCTTGGTTGTTTACGTAAATATCGACAGGTGCAACTGGATTTTTTAGGAAGAATTTAGATTTTAATCGAAACTTACTCTTACCAATTACTTTGTACAAAGACGCTTCTGCATTGTATCCATTAATCTTGGCTCCTTCAAAGCTATAAGATTTTCCATAATTATTACCTGGAATAACTTTAATAAAATATTGTGCATCTGGACTTGTGGCTGTAATTTCTGATGGTAACGTCCATTTATCTGCGTAACAAATTATCGATAAGGTAAAAAGATAAAATACTATTAGTTTTCTCATAATATTAGCTAGACTAAAGTGTGAAACCATCTAAGAAAAGTTTCAGGTATCATTAGTCATAAAAATTGTAAGTATAATTTTTTTCAAAATCAGAATAAACAATTACACAATATCATAATTAAAGTATGAGCAACGACTATAACGCATCAGCAATCGAGGTATTGACTGGACTGGAACCGGTACGTAAGCGTCCAGGCATGTATACCGATACGACTCGGCCTAATCATCTGGTGCAGGAAGTCGTCGATAACAGCGTCGATGAAGCCATCGCCGGACACGCAAGTACGATTGATGTGATTATCTACAAAGACGGATCTGTGAAGGTGAGCGACAATGGCCGTGGAATGCCGGTAGACATGCACCCAGAGCAGGGCATTCCGGGCGTGGAAGTCATCATGACGCAGCTCCATGCGGGCGGGAAATTCTCCAATAAAAATTACCAGTTTTCCGGCGGACTGCATGGCGTAGGTATTTCAGTTGTGAATGCGTTGTCTGCCAAGCTGGAAGTTGAAGTCAAACGTAATGGTAAGCTCTATGCTATGGCTTTTGCTGATGGCGAAAAGCAAACAGAATTGAAAGAAACCGGCACTGTTGGGCGAAATAATACGGGTACGGCTATTACTTTTTGGCCGAATGAAAAATATTTTGATTCTAATAAAGTATCGGTGTTAAAACTCAAGCATGTACTTCGTGCTAAAGCGGTACTCTGTCCTGGTTTGAAAATCAGCTTGAAAGTTGACCAGACTGATGAAGATTATTTTTGGTGTTATGAAGATGGTTTGAAAGAATACTTGCTGGATCGGATAGGCGATATTCAGTTTTATCCTGAGCTGCCATTCATGGCGAATATGGCAGGCAATCATGAAGCGGTAGAGTGGGGTATCATCTGGGCGGTAGATAATCCGCTGGAAGCACTTGCCGAAAGTTATGTCAATCTGGTGCCTACCATACAAGGCGGGACGCACGTTAATGGTCTTCGCGCCGGCTTGACCGAGGCCATGCGGGAATTTTGCGAGATACGAAACCTGTTGCCGCGCGGCGTTAAAGTCGCGCCGGAAGACGTATGGGAAAACTGCCATTATGTGTTGTCGGTTAAACTCGAAGACCCGCAGTTTTCCGGCCAAACCAAAGAAAGACTAAGTTCCAGGGAATGTGTCGCCTTTGTTTCCGGTGTTGCCAAAGATGGCTTTAGCTTATGGCTAAACCAGCACCCAAATGAAGGCGAGAAAATCGCCGAAATCATTATCAACAGCGCGCAAAAACGCTTACATGCTAACAAAGCCATTATCCGCAAACGCGTTACGGCGGGGCCTGCGTTGCCTGGGAAATTAGCCGATTGTTCAGCACAGGATATTGCCAGAACCGAGTTGTTTCTAGTAGAGGGCGATTCGGCGGGTGGTTCAGCCAAGCAGGCACGAGAGCGTGATTTTCAGGCGATCATGCCATTACGTGGCAAGATATTGAATACCTGGGAAGTGGAATCCAATCAAGTGATGGCATCGCAAGAAGTTCACGATATTGCGGTCGCCTTAGGTATAGAACCCGGCTCCGATGATTTGCGAAATCTGCGTTATGGCAAGGTGTGCATTCTGGCAGATGCCGATTCAGACGGTAGCCATATCGCAACTTTGATTTGCGCTTTGTTCTATCAGCACTTCAATGCACTGGTTGTCGCAGGCCATGTTTACGTCGCCATGCCGCCCTTGTACCGGATTGATATTGGCAAGCGGGTGTTTTATGCTTTGGATGAAGCCGAGCGCCTGGGTGTTTTGGATCGCATCAAGGCGGAAAAGTTAAAAGGCACAATTTCGGTACAACGCTTTAAGGGCTTGGGCGAAATGAATCCGTCCCAACTTCGGGAAACCACCATGAATCCTGATACCCGTAGGCTGATTCAACTGACCGTTGAACAAAGTGACGATACCCGTGGGCAACTGGATCTGTTGCTGGCTAAAAAGCGTGCGCCAGACCGAAAGACTTGGCTGGAGACTAAAGGAAATTTGGCTGATGTTGTTTAGAATCGAGTGGTTGTCTGGTAGATCGGCACATTGCAATGGTTGTAGGGGTAATCCCTGTAGTTGCCTCTTAGCACGTACAAGGGCAGGGATATATCTAAAGGTCGGGTGTGTATCCAAAAAGGGAGGGCACAAGGTCTGCTCCTACGTTTAAATTTGACTACCATAACACCGAGGAGCGTAACCTATTACTGCGTGCCCTTAGGTTAAAAAGGCGGTCGCGTACTTTGCCAAGGAACATCAGTGAAGTTCGCATGGATAAAGCAACAGAGTAACGAATTTTCAACCCATTCGATCGCTGAAAATCTTGGAAACGTAGCGTTAGCGGAGTGAAGATTTTTAGTCCCCAGAAGCGATAGTGCTGTGTGTTTTCACGAAGCGCTGTTTGCGGCGTG
>NZ_JBEBKJ010000055.1:0-24667 GCF_040079455.1 Methyloglobulus sp.
GGTATACCAAAAACGGACAGCAGGAAAGGGGGCAAAATGTGTCAGGATAGGGTTGTTTATCTAGTTAATTGACACTTCATCCAGAGGGTCTAGACCCTAACCTGACATATTTAGGCGCTGTCAGGGAAGGAGTTGATCGTCTCTAGTGGTGTCTTCTCGGACATTCACGAATCAAATTTCAAGAAATTTTCAATTTCAATAACCGGCATGAACCAGACGGTCAATTTGTTTTCAAAACAATCAAGATTTTCTGATCTGTTTATCACTCTATTTTTGGATAAAGGGCATCTTTGAAACTGATCATTGGTTGGTTCGCTTTATTACTGTTTCCCTATATTACACAAAAAAACCGGCATGGTTAACCGGTTCTGATGTCGCATTTTGTTACAGTGTTTTTTAAAATTGTATGAGCTTCAGCTTAAAATGAAAAAGTTAAAGGGTTAAATAGCAAAAAAAGTCCGAATATCCTAGTTCGGACTATGGTGCCGGGTGGACTACTAACTTCATCATCCTTTGTTCGAAGGTACCCTCGGTAAAGTCACTATCTGAGGCAAGGAACTGCGCATTTCCGGGCATTATGGGTGCCCCTTCAGTAGAAGGGGGTGATTGGATCGTCCAGGGATCACTACCGCCGGTGCAGGTTAATAATTCAGAGCCGCCAGCCACTCTATACGTGGGTCCTTTTATTTGAACAAGAGTCCCACCTATAAAAAAAACATGTTCAGGTGTACAAACTACTGTGCCACTTATAACGATTTCTTTTGTACTTTTGCTGACAGTGGCACTGTCAATTGTCAAGCTCTTAATTTCCGAGAATGCAGGGTTGCATATTAGAGCTAGTGCTATTGCAGAAATTAGTCTCTTCATGATTGTCTCCAGTTAGGTGATTCAAAATTATACGACCACAAAGACGGTCACATTAAGTAGCCCGTCTATCTCTTTGTACGGCTTTATGACTCTCCGCCCCTACCTGACGTTGAGACTAGCATTGAATGAATTAGTTTCTCAATATGAAAGATACCTATGCGGGAGGCGCGCGGTAGCCTGACCGACATGTCCATAAAAAATTAGCTGAATGTCGCTTATTGGGTCGGGTACCGACTCTCATTTCTTGAATTAACTTCAAATTCTGAATGACTGCTATCGTTTCCCTGCTGACGATGGGAATCAAAATTGAAAATTTTTAGTCCGCCAATTATCTACCATCAGAAACAGGTAAAAAATAGACACAGGTATCTTAACGGATATTCGGATAGCGAACCGCCGGTCCCTACGTTAAATAAACTAGTTTATTTTTAACGTTCCAATGTCCTCCACGATCCGTCGCGAATCTCCCCCAAAACAGGTCAAAAAACTAAGTAAAAATAGTCCATGTTTGTTAAAGTTAAAAAATGGTAGGTAAAACAACTCAAGGTCGACGTGTTTAACTTTAATCAGAATTCCGTAATGGCCAGTTTTAATTTATATTAGGGGTGTTGGTAGGCCTGTTCTTTGCTGAAATCAAAAACACCCTGGATCAGGCCGAAACCGTCAAACTGTCTGGATTCGGCAATTTCAGGTTGATCGACAAAGTCAGCCGCCCAGGCAGGAATCCCAAAACAGGCGAAGAGGCCGTCATATCAGCCAGACGAATCGTTGCATTTAAACCAGGCCTAAAGTTCAGAAATCAAATCAACCATTCCCACGACCACTGTGCCGACCACTCAGGCCAAGCCCTTTTCTTTTCCAAGCGTCTTACCAGCTAAACCCTTCCTTTCGTAGTATACCTATTGGGACAGATAACCAGAAAGGGAAAGGGTTGCAAGCAAAAGGGCTCAATGGAAGGGATAATTAATGGGAAAGGGCTTATCCATCAGAAAAGGGTAATAAAAAGCGTATCAAGACCCCATTTGCCTATATCGATTAAAAATAAAAACCGCATATTTTGGAAGGTCGGTTGTTTCTTGCTTCGATTATACCTGTGTGGATAATCAAATCATGTACCCATCCCCTGCAACAGCAACCCAACCTTCGGAACGGTCATGACTCAAACAAAAAATCCCGAAATCCTCAAGCTGGCAAAATCCCTTGCCAGGACACTGACCTGTAGCGGTAATCTAGCCACCAAAGCCAGCCTCGAAGCAGATGAAATACTGAAACGGCAACAACCGCGTATATACGCCAACAACCTATGCCAAATAACTGAAACGACCATTGGCTTAGGTATCCGGCCACAAGTGGAATATGTGCTATGCCTTGCCTTTGTTATTGCGCGTTTGTTTGACTGCATGTCATTCTATAGGCTCAAAATGCCGGGAGAAGAAATTTACACTAGCCGGATTGTCACCTTTATCGGCAAGGGCGGCAATACGGACAAGGCCTGCTATTTGTTCTACGAAGTCTGACAACAGGTAAATCATGAAAAGCTGTGTTACGCTAACATTATTCTCGGCCGCAGGGACAGGGCAAGCAGGAAACGCAAGGGTGATGAATTTGGCCTAATCCTGGTTAACCGCTTACGCAATCGGGTAGAAATGTTCATCATCAACAATCCAATGACGACCCAGGCCATTCAAAAGCACATTCAAGCAAACTACGGTTTTCTTGCAGAGCCCAGATTCCAACATATAGAAGATACGTATGATGAACCGGAAGCACCTAAAAAAAGAGAGGTTACGCCGAGGGCAAAAAAGCGGCAACTGTCTGTCACTTGGTGAGCGGCTTAATGCCAAAGCACAACCAGCAAAACAATGACGGCCAGCAACATGGCTGCCGTCATAAAAGGGACGAGATAATCCAAGACAAAATCAGCGAGCCTGGATAAGGTATTATTATTGCGGCCGGACACTTGTGTTTGCGACACCTTAAAAAAGGAAAAAGGAGCTAACAGATTAACCAAGCAGGTTCTGTGCCGTAATGACAACGGCATACAATAACTGTGAAGTCGTCCACATAATTTTCAGGCTAAGGCCAAAATCCGCCCCAAGTCCAATACATAGGATCAGGGAAAAGGGCAAAGCAAGACCAAAAAAAACAGAAAGTGACAAAATTGGGTTACGTAAGCACCAAGGAAAAAATTACAATAGGTTAAAAATAACCTAATGTTTGTTCGACATCCTCCCTGCCATCAATGGACAGGGATTCCTTAAACCGCTGTGGTATGTCGATGAATGTCGGATCTCTTAAATAATTTGCGACGTAAAATAACACCCCCTTGTTACCCAATTAAATATTAAAATAACCGAATTCTTAAGCTGATTAGGCTAACACTGGTGTCAGCGCTCTGAATGTTGTTAAAGTTTACCAACCTTTAATATTATCGGCATTTAATACAATAACTTAAGATATAATATGGGTGCTTAAAGAATGGAAGTAAAAAAAAAATCAAGAAAAGCAGTCAATCAAGATCATGATAAAAAGCGCATAGGGAAACCGTGTATCAACGTTATTCGTGACGTTCCAGAAGACATCATTGCGATGTTGGAAGTCATCGCTAAATATGACGGCAGTAAAAAAGCGGCTATCCTCCGTGCGATTAAGGGCCGCTATGAAAAGATAAGTGGGATTAATGCTTGACTGATCGGACAGTCCGATATACTATAAGCCACCTTTTAAGAGCCTTGTTGCGCTTACCAATGTCAGAAGCAGAAAGCAAAGCATCAAGGCCAACATCGCTTTCCATGAAAAAATGTTTTTCGCCGCTATCACCATCCTCGTCACGTTGGTGGGTTGGATGGCTTCCAATTACCACTGTTAGCGGTATAGTGTTGGGTTTGGCGTTGGTTGTCAGTGTTTTTTCAGGGGCGTATGTGGTTTACCAATACCGGCTTATTAAGCGTTTAATTAAGTGTTGAAAGATGTTTAACCAGATTATTATGTGTTTGGGGGCGCTCGTACTGATTAGCGTCATGGGTTACTTGGCATGGGATTCCTACAAAGAATTTAAGGAACACGAACCCAAATAGCAAGAGGCAGCGATTATGGCTGGGTTTGCAAAAGAAATTAATAAATATTTGAGCAGGGGCGGCTCTGATTTCGGCGCAGTCTTTAGTCAATGCTGCGACCCTAACTTAAGGGCTAGGGTAGTGAAAGCAATTTACAATGCGCGTAGTAACGATATAGCTTTACTTGAACATGATGAACTGCGCGAAGTTAGCACTTATATCTGTGAACTCGAAGATGCGCTATTAAGGCATCATTGGGGAGAGGTTCGTGGTGAAAAGCTTCTTAAACAGCTTAAAGAGCGCACGGGCTTTGATGTAACCGCTAAAGCGAATGAATACAATGCTTTATTAGAAGACAAATAAGGGAGAGACCTAAGATGAAATTTATCAGCATCATCTTGATTTTATTTTCATACTTTTTATGGGCCTATCAACATCAACCTGCCAGCCCAACCGAACTAAACGCGCTAATAACGGTTGCGGATAGCAGTGACGTTGCAAAATCCAGGATGAAACAATTTCTAACCTCGCACCCTACCCCGTCCAATGCAGAATTATATGAAATAGAAGGGGAAATAAACAAAATCATACTCTTTGAGGTTGCCAAGCGTACAACAGGCAATGCCAATTTAAAATCGACTGACGAACTTGAGAAGGAAGGCCTTTTAGCCCAAGAAACAGAGGCGAAACGCTTGTCAAATCTCCCGTTTAACGCAATGAATGAGGAAGAGAAAATGAAGCACCTGGCATTTGAAATTAACCGCATGCCACCTTTGTTGCTTCCCGGCATACTCGCGCTTGCCCTATTGTTCTTCATCCCTGCGTTTCTGAATAGATGGCGGAATGGGCTATAACGAGTGCCTACCCACTAAGCAATGACCCCCCGGCTAACTTTTTATGGAGGAAATGAAGAATAATGTACATTCGCTTTCAGAAGAATTCTTTTCTATGCTTACAACTGCCGGAGTTGCCTGTCTAGTTTGTTTGGCTTGGTTTATTTTTTGTCGGTGGGTTTATCGTATAGAACATGCTTCTTGGCTCATGGGTATTTCAGAAGCAAAGGAAGAATCTTATTTACCGCTTGATGGCCGAATCCTACGTAACCATGACCGAATTATCATTGCCATGAATGGCAGTTCGGCAGATCGACTTTATTTTGCAGGGATTACCTATGCTATTTTTGTCGTCCTGCTGGTTATTTCAGGTCATTTTGCATTTAATTACGGCATTATGTAGCAACTTCGCGAAGTGAGTTTTTTATGAATTTGTACCACAATTTTTATTTTGCACTATTGATGTTTAGTTGTTTTTGTTCATTTTTAATATTTACACATGCAGGTATCAACAAGCCCTCTATTGATAGCTACACTTATTTTATTGGGCGCATTGGTTACCCTATTCTTTTGCCAATTATTTTGACTGGCATGTATTTCTCATATCTTTGGGCTTATGATGTACAAAATGACGCCATCAAGAATCTGGTAACCGAAAGAACCGCTAATATAATTTTGTTAACGTCGTTAGGCATATTTCTTCTTCTTGTATTCTGTAGGCCAAAAAACAATGAAGAAAGCTGATTCGCGCGGTCGCTACACCAGTCAGGGAAACTGACCTTGTACATATTGATAGCCTTTTTCATATCCGCCAACCCGACCCCTGGCACCGCCCCCACGCCAGAGACCGGTGTCGCTTTCCAAGAATTTAGTTCACAAGCGTCCTGTGAAGCGGCACGGGCTATTGTCCTGGCCGAATTACGGCCAGGGCGCACCCATACCAAGCCCCCGGTTTGTGCTAAGAAATAAGCAGTATCAACTTAACCGGCTTTTCACCTGACCCGCGATCATTCTTTCCCCTAAAAGTCAGTAATAATAGGTATTGCGGTCAGTTCCACTGCGTTAACGACCCGCCCAAATTAATCGCATATTTTGGAAGGTCGGTTGTTTGTTGCATAAAGTTTTAAACCACAGGCATCATTCGCCCAACGAAAACGAATGGTGACCTGTGATGTTAAAGAGCCGACTACCCCGCCAGATGGCCGTTACCCTGCTGGGCTTGCTGCTGGGTGGCTGCGCCGTGCAGCCACCGGTTGCAACCAAAGATCCACAATATTTGACCCAGCGCAATAAGTCCGCTGCCTGGGCACCACGGCCTGAGGTCTATGAAAACCAGCCCCCATCAAGGCCTGACCCTGTCCAGGTACAGACCGGGCGCTATAGCTTTATCCCCGCCAAACCCAGGGTCGAACAACTGAACCCGTTACTGGCGGTGATTGACGTGCAAATCCCGGACACTATCCTTACCGTCAAAGACAGCGCCCAATACCTGTTGCAGTTCAGCGGTTACCAACTGAGCCAGACGGTCAGTCACGAAGCGCATGTCACCGCCCTGCTCCACCATAACATCCCCGAAGTCCACCGCCATTTTGAGCAAGTGATCCTGCGGGATGCGCTCCTGGCCTTAGGCGGCAATGGTTACCGCTTATTAGTGGACCCGGTCAACCGGATGGTGGCCTATGAGCGCGATCCAAAATATCCGGGCTGGGCCAAAGAATGAACACCATCGTTAGCCGGGTGACTACCGTGACCCCGCCCCTTACCTCCCTAACGGGCAAGCGGGTGGGGCTTTTTTTACTCGGCATGGTGTTGATAGGCCTTGTTGTTACAGGATTCATGCGCCCTGCCAAGACGGCCTCCGGCCCCGCCCTGTCGGCAGAGCGGTCCGAGGCCAGCCCAACCTTGGCACCCCACACGCCTGAGCCAGGGACCAATCAAGTACCGATTGCACTATCTCGGCCATTGCCGCCAACGGCCATTCCAGTCACCCTGCCGGCCACCCAAGACACCCTGGTGCTCGAACACAGCAAGAAACTGGCTGCCCTGGACACGGTAGTCTCTCAAGTCAGGGCGGATATGGCCGGCATGGCTAGCCGACTCGACGGTTTCCAGACCGAACTCCACGGCATAAAACAGCAATTGGCACAACGACCTCTCGTCCTTACTATGCCCACCCATAACCGCCGGCATAGTAGGCCAGATGTTGTCAAAGTCCGTCAGCGCCGCCTACGTGCCAAGGTCAATAACCACACGGTATCAAGCCCTAAGGCCACCAGCGCAAACGGCTTACAGGTGGTCGCGGTCAATAATTGGGGCACTGAAAGCCGGATTATCGTCCGGGAGCCGAATTCCAAGCAATACCGCCAATTGCGCGTAGGTGATCCCTTGTCCGGCGGCACGATTGTCAGTATGAACGCCCATAAGGTCACCATCAGGAACGCCAAAGGCATCGCCACTGTTGACCTCGGCAAGGGCAGGCCATGAAAACAAGGCCGCTATTGTGGATAACCGTATCCGTTTTCTTTCCCATGCTGGGTAGTTGGGCTGTGGAAACAGGACGGACGCAGACCAACGCGTCCAGGTCCCAGGCAACACAGGCCAACCCCAGCGAGGAGGTGCCCAGTCAACGTAACCGCTTTACGCAATCGGAATGGGGTCTGGATGACACCGAATGGCAACGTTACCAGCGCTTGATAGGGGGTGTCCGGGGCAGTATCAGCCAAACAAATATATCGCCCTTGGAAGTGCTGGGCATCCATGCCGAGACCGATGCGGAACAGCGGGACTATGCCAAACGCCTGGCCAAGGCCATGCACGATGACACCGAGCGGGTATTGGCCTTTGCCCGGGTTTACCAAGAAGAAAGCAGCAAACTGTACCCAAACGCCGCCATTATCGATAAAACCCGCCTGCCATCTACGATTCCGGCCTCGAATGCGGCCACGAACCCCTTACAACCGGGCGACCGCATCCTGTTTTTTACCCGAACCGGCCAATGCCCGGCCTGTAGCCAACAACTGGCGGCCCTGGCCTCGGCCACCCAACGCGCTAGTGTCCAGCTCGATGTCTTTGTTATCGGGGCGGACAACGACGAGGCCATCCGGTCGTGGGCGGCAACCGAGCCCTTCGACCGCACCCGCCTGGCCAACAAGACCCTGACCCTTAACCATGACCAAGGCAACCTGACGAAACTGGCCGGGCCTTCCGGGACTGCCCCCCTAAGCCTGTTGCTACGCGGTTCTAGTACTCTTGCCCTCAACCCGTTTTCTTTGCCTTGACATGCAACTGGTCATGACCGACACCAATAATTACAACGGACGGGCTCCAACACACTCCCAAGGCAGTATTGCATTGGATTCCAACCAGAAACAAGCCATCGCCCTGCCCCAATCGATTTGTACCGACTATGCCTTGCAGGGCCGACCGGCCACTCCAAGAGGCCTACTGCCGTTGAATGCGCCGCCATTGGCCCAATATATCAATGCCCAAGGCTTTTGTTTTGCCTGGGGGCATATCCTGGAACGGCGCTGCGACAACCACATTGACTGGGATTTTTGTTTGGAAGCCTTGCTGGACCGCTACCATCAGCAACATCTGTTGCTGGTCGACTTGCAACAAGCCACCTTTAAGGTATTGGAAACCACCCTGCCTGGCCTGGTCGGTTACGAGCGGGGGCCTGCCGCCGTCTATCGGCAAGGCTGGCGGTTATATCAAGGCGACGTGATCAGCGCCTTTACCCTGCGCTGCCATTTTTCGCGTGAGGCCGAGGCACGGGATTGGCTGTCCACGATTTTCTTGCCGCTGCTGTTGCCGGGGCTTTTGTACCGAGTGCAAGAGGCCATCGGATGACGGGGTAACGGTTAACCGGCAAGCCACTTTCCGTGTTTAGGAGGCCTAAAATGACCCAGCGTTTACACAAGACTACCCGCCCCTTTGCCCCTGGCCAACGCCACGTTCAGGCAATACGGTATGGGCCGACGGGTACAGCCAAACCCGCGCTGTTAGCGCGGCTGGCCAAAATGAACAAGTTGACCGTCCAGGAACTGGTCCAACGCTATAAGCTTTCCTAATCCTGTTGATGCCACCAAGGCCAAGAGAAAGAGAATGAAACACCCAACCACTAGCGGCCTAATCCTGGTTTTACTGGGCATAAGCGGACAAATTGACGGTGTCGCCGCCAAAGTTGCCGTACCCGTCGGGTATGTCAGGGCGGCCAATGCACACCATCTAGCACCGGAATACGCTTATTTGGCCGCTTTATCCCGCAGTGGTGTCAAGCTCGATAACGGTTGCTTGCAACCTTGGCCGTGGACCTTAACCGTCGGTGCCGTCACCACCCATTACCCTACCCGCGCTGAGGCACACGGGGCATTGCTTGCTTCATTGGGCCAGTATAACGGTACGGTTAAGGTGGGCCTGATGCAGGTCGATGCACGAAACGCCGATCCACGCCGCCTCAATGACCTCCTGGATCCTGCCGCCAATTTGCTGCTCGGCCTCGGCCTGCATTGGGGTACGGATGCGGCCGTCCGACCCCTACGGCAACGTTACCGGCGCTTTGGCCTGGCCGGATTTTGCCAACCACGGGGAAAGCTCACCCCGGTTCGGTTCAAAACCAGCAACAACCGCTTACGGCATCGCCATATTGCCGGCTTGGTCCGACAACTGGCCAGAAAATTCCAGGTCGACCCCGCACTGGTGATGGCGGTTATCCACCAAGAATCGGGGTTTAACGCAGAGGCCTTGTCCCATAAAAGGGCTCAGGGCTTGATGCAATTGATGCCGCAAACCGCGCTGCGCTTTGGCGTTAAGCATCCGTTCGACCCGGAAGACAATATTCGTGGCGGCATTGCCTATTTGCATTGGCTGTTACGGCATTTCGGGGGCAATGTCGCCCTGGCTTTAGCTGGCTACAATGCCGGCGAGAACGCGGTCGACCGTTACCGGGGCATCCCGCCCTACCCTGAAACCCGGCACTATGTCCGCTGCATTATGGCGAACTACCCCAATGCCCAGCATCCTATACCGCCCCCCGTGAGCTCCTAATGGACAAATTCGATGAAAAGGTGAGGATACTTCCTCTCTGTAACCGTCCCCTCCTTAACGCCAAAGTAGTCATCGCTTTCGTGGCATTATTGTTCTGGCTAACCCCAGGCGAGGCGAAAGCGGAACTCGCCGTAATCTATGATACCGGCACCGCAAGCCCGATTTCCGGTTTTGTTAAAGCGCCTAGACTGGCTGTCCCAGAGGGGCTGCCAGAAATAAATTTGCAAGCCGGCGATGATTTTGTACCTAACCTGTTCCCAATCCACACCCCGGGACTGACACCCGGCGAGGTCAATCCGCAAACGACCCAACTGTTATTGCCGCAGCCGTTTTTTATGGTCGGTTGTGATGATCGGTCTAAGCAATGGCTGGGCCGATATCAGGGGCGGTTAAGCCAGATCGGTGCCGTCGGACTGGTCGTCGAAGCGGAAAGCCTGGCCGAGTTTCAGGCCTTAGCCGCCGTCGCGCAAGGGTTGCGACTGTCCCCGGTACCGGCATCACAACTGGCTAAGCAGCTGGGGATTAGCCATTATCCGGTGTTGGTCTCTGCGTCGAGAATAGAGCAATGAGCGGCCAGCCCCTGGAAGCGTTGCTTAGGCCACCCATCGAATTGTGGTCGATGCTGTCGGCGGGTAGCGCGGCCTTGGCCACACTGTTTGCGCCGCATTACCTGATGTTGACAGACAATTTGTCCTACCCGGTCTCGTTTGGCTTAGGCGTGCTGGCTGTTGTGCGGGGACACCAAGCATTTAAGGTCATCCGCTATCAACGTAACATGAAACGCCTGCCCTTGTACCGGATGCGGCCGGATAAAATCCCGACCAGCACGAGCCGCTTGTTTCTCGGCAAGGGTTTCCGCTGGTACCAAGAACACAGCCAACGGCTGTATGATGCCCGAAAACCCAATGTCCGCCGCTATATCCAGCCCGGTGCGGCCTATCGCCTTGCGCGGCGGCTGGAAAGCCGAACTACCCAGACCTGGCTGATGGGGAAGCTGGTGTTGGCGCTGTCCAAAGACATCTGGTGGAATCCAGTGCCCCCGATACCGCCGCTGGGCGGCAAGATTCAGTTACATGCCGTCGGGATACATGAAAATGAGGTCACCCTGCCGTTGCACAGCCGTCCAGGCAATACCTTGGTGTTGGGCACGACCGGGGTCGGCAAGACCCGGCTGGCCGAAATCCTGATTACCCAGGACATCCACCGGGGCGATGTGGTGATCGTGTTCGATCCCAAGGGCGATGCCGACTTGATGAAACGGATGGTGGCCGAAGCCCACCGTGCCGGCCGCCAACAGGCGCTCACTTTGTTCCATCTGGGCTATCCTGAACTATCGGCCCGCTATAACCCGATCGGCAATTTCTCCCGGATTACCGAAATTGCCACCCGCATTGCCAACCAATTGCCGTCCTCGGGCGATTCGGCGGCGTTCAGGGAATTTGCCTGGCGGTTTACCAATATTGTCGGCCGGGCGCTGGTGGCATTAGGGCGCAGGCCTGATTATCCGCAAATTATGCGTTACGTGACCCACATAGACCCCTTGTTGCTGGATTATTACCGGCAATGGCTGGGTGAGGTGGCCCCCAAGGGTTGGGAAAAGGAGGTGATGGACCGTGCCGCCGCCATCAATGACAAGGACCTGCCGTTTGAGTTGAAAGGCCGTTCCCATGAAGTCATCGCCTTGATCCGCTATGCCAAGGACACCGGCCTGTATGACGGGGTCGCCGATGGCTTGCGCTCGGCCTTTGAGTACGACAAGAAGTATTTTGACAAGCTGGTGGCCTCCTTGTTGCCGCTGATGGAAAAGCTGGTTTCGGGCAAGATCGCGGAACTGTTGGCGCCGAATTACGGGGACAGTAGCGATCCCCGGCCTATCTTTGACTGGATGCAGGTGATTAGGCGGGGCGGCATCGTCTATATTGGCCTGGATGCGCTGACCGACACCGCCGTGTCCGCTGCGGTCGGCAACGCCATGTTCGCCGACCTGGTCTCGGTGGCCGGCCACCTGTATAAGTTTGGGGCCGCCAGCGGCTTGCCAAAGGCGGCAGCGTCCCTGCCTGCCAAGCTGCCGGTCATCAATTTACACGCCGATGAGTTTAATGAGCTGATCGGCGATGAGTTTATCCCTTTGCTGAACAAGGCGCGGGGGGCAGGTTTTCAAGTGACGGCCTATACCCAGACCTGGTCGGATATAGAAGCGCGGCTCGGCAATGCCGCCAAAGCCGGCCAAGCGGTTGGTAACTTTAACACCACCATCATGCTGCGGGTAAAAGAACTGGCGACCGCCGAGATCCTGACCCAGCAACTGGATACGGTCGATATTATGACTATGACGGCGGTGTCCGGGGTGGTGGACTCATCAGACCCTACCTCCGGGGTGGATTATATCAGCCGTAATGAGGACAGTTTGAGTCTCCGTGAAGCGGCCATGCTGACACCCGCCGATGTCATGTCATTGCCGATTGGGCATGCCTTTGCCCTGCTGGAAGGCGGCCAACTCTGGAAAATCCGAATGCCGCTGCCGGATGCCAGCCGTGACCCGCACCTGCCGGCCGACCTCGCTGGCGTGGCCGAGGCCATGCGCCGGAAATACCAAACCGGGGACAATTGGTGGGCACTTGCCGACCAGGACGGCAAACGCGGTTTTGTCAGTCCCTCAGCGATGACAGACTGAAAGGTATGGCAGAGAGCATTCATTATGGCTGACTCGGTAATCCAGACCCCTGCCAGCCGTAATAGTGCGGCACCGCAGGTTAACCGTGGGCCGGTCAGCACGTTGGTACATGGCATCCTGGGCTTCGCCATCTGGCTGGTCTTAGGCCTATTCGGCAATATTTTAATTGAATGGCTGTGCATTGGCGTGATATGGCCGGAACAAGGCATTACGCGCAGTGAAAAACTGCTGGAGGCTGAAATCGGCTACCTTGAGGAAGACCTGCAAGACAGCCTGCTGACCGACCATCCCACCCGCTTCGCCGTGGATATGGCCAAACAGCTTAACCGGCTGTTGTTTGAGAAAACCGGCATTGTCAAAGCCATTGCATTCACCGGCCAGCCACAATACCGAGGGCCCAAAGCGCAAAGCACCCGTTTTAGCCGATTATTGGACCAAATTTATACCACCGCGCACGGCTACCTCATTGCGGCCATGGTGGCCACCCAGGTCTATGCCCTGCGTTTGTCGGTGTTGTGCCTGTCGGTCCCGGTGTTTGTGTTGGCAGGATTAGTGGGGGCGATTGACGGGATTGTCCAGCGCGACCTTAACCGCTGGCGGGGCGGCCGGGAATTGGGGCAACGCTACCATCTGGCCAAAAGCTTCGTCGCCCCCGCCCTGACGCTGCCCTGGATTGTCTACCTGGCCTGGCCGACGACGATACACCCGTATGTTATCATCCTGCCCTTCGCCGGTTTCCTGGGTTGGGTGATGTCCATCATGACGGCACGGTTTAAGAAGTATTTTTAAGGAAACCAGCCCCAAAACGGGGTTTAGTCCAGGCGGTCGCAAAAATAAGAACAAATTAAGAACAAATGCGCTATATTGTACGCCCCGCTGACCACCTAACCCGGTATGCCCATGCAACCTGACTTTTTCCGGCCTGAAACCACCACCGCTGTTAAGCTTCCGCTGTTTGAATCCAAGGTCCCCGCCGGCTTCCCGTCGCCGTGCGAACCCCACGTCAAAAAGCGCCTGAACGCCCATGAATACCTGGTCGACCAGGAAGATGCCACTTATTTTGTGTCTGTTTGCGGCTTGTCGCTGGTTGAGATGGGGATACTTCCCGACGATATCGCCGTCGTCAACAAGGCCTTGGCCACGGAGGCCAAAATCGGCAATGTCATCCTGGCGGTGATCGACGGCGAATTCACCTTGAAAATACTGGCCTTGGGCGACGACGGCTATCCGCTCTTGCAAGTCGCCAACCCGGACATGCAGCCGATCCAAATCAAGGAAGGCATGGACTTCCAAATTTGGGGGGTGGTGACGGGGATATTTCGGAGATTGTGACCATGGCCACCTTTGCCCTGGTAGATATCAACAATTTTTACGTGTCTGTGGAGCGGGTTTTTAACCCAAAATTAAACGGCAAAGCGGTTGTCGCGGGATCCAATAATGACGGCTGTGCAATAGCCAGAAGCAATGAAGCAAAGGCATTGGGTATCAAAATGGGCGAGCCGTTGTTCAAATTAAGGGAACGGTTTAAATCGGATGAAATCGTTATTTTAAGTAGCAATTATGCCTTGTACGCTCAGATGTCAGACAGGGTGACCCGAATTGTTTCAGCGTTTAGTCCAGACTATGAAATCTATAGTGTGGATGAAATGTTTTTGCTATGGACGGGTTTTGGGCACCGGGACTTGAGCCAATACGGCCATCAGCTAAAGGACACCATCTTACGATGGACGGGCCTTCCCGTCTGTGTGGGCATAGCTTCGACAAAGACAATGGCAAAATTGAGCAACCACTGTGCGAAAAAACGTCCCGGCTATGACGGGGTATGTAATTTTAAGGCCATGACTGAAAGGGAAGTTGCCGAAATCATGGCATCGTTTCCCGTCGGGGAAGTTTGGGGCATTGGCCGCCAGCTTTCAGCCAAGCTCAACCAGTTGAACATCCATACGGTGTTGGACTTAAAAAAAGCCCACCGCCGCACGCTGCGGGACAAGTTCAGCGTGACAGTGGAAAAAACCATAGCCGAGCTGAACGGCGAACCGTGTATAGACCTCGAACAAATCCCGCCTGATAAGCAAAATATCGCCAGTACGCGTAGCTTTGGGATTCCCGTTACCGACCTTGCCAGCCTGAAAGAATCGGTGACGCTGTACACCTCGCAAGCGGCGGAAAAGGCCAGGAAACAAGGCTCTTATGCCAACAGCATTACCGTGTTCATCCAAACCAGCCCGTTCGCCAACCGCCCGTATTACGGCAACAGCCAAACGGTGGCCTTGCCGTCGCCGTCGAATGACACCCGCTTGTTAGTCAGGACCGCCTTGTGGATACTGGGCAGGCTGTACCGCCCAGGCTTTATTTACCAGAAAGCCGGGGTGTTGTTGAACGACCTGGTGCCGGCGGCAGGAATTCAACAAGACTTGTTCTTTAGCAACGACATCAAGGCCATGAAATCAGAAAAAATGATGTTATTGCTCGATACGGTCAACCAACGCTACGGAAGGC
Organism: Methyloglobulus sp.; assembly: GCF_040079455.1. Taxonomy (GTDB): domain Bacteria; phylum Pseudomonadota; class Gammaproteobacteria; order Methylococcales; family Methylomonadaceae; genus Methyloglobulus. The sequence goes on from NZ_JBEBKJ010000055.1 coordinate 14,976, forward strand.
AAACCCTAAAGCTGGGCTCTGAGGGTTTTAACGCCCCGTGGCAGATGAAACAGGGCTTCAAGTCACCGGACTATACGTGTGACTGGGACGGGTTGATAAGGGCTTATTGAAATCCCGGACACAAAGCCCACTACCTCTATAAGTACCTGATTGGATCAGCCCCTATCACACCCATGCGGGGCCAGCCAGGAGGCGGTTTCAGCTTCGTGTTTGACGTAATCCGCGACGGGGATTTTTTCACCGGTCATTTTTTCAAGTTCGTCAATGCTGACGATATAGGTGTCAAGTTGGTCCATGGTGGCCTCATCCACGTTGGGCACGACCCAGGCAATCGCCCGTTCATCTTCACCTGTGCCTCGGATGACCACTTTCCAAAAGGCATCGGGCGTAGCGACCCCATGGTCGGCGACAAAGTAATCGTCATCGGCATTATCACCCCAAATGACACCGCCAATAACCAACAATTCGTCAATATCACGGTAACATTCAACAATTTCTTCGGTGAGCAACCAAGCCCCCCGGTTCATACTGGCGGCTTGGGGCAGGATGTTGGTCATGGAGTTGGTTTCGTGGACTGCTTGTTTTGAGTAGTCCAAGTGGTTGGCCGGCACAAGGTGGCCCCTGTCATAACCTTGCTTGTAACCTTTGCTCGAAGTTTGTTGGCAGCCGGTAGGGATTTTAAGGTCCAGGTAAAAATTTTTTGACCTCGGTAGATTGCCGGTGTCATGTTGGGCGTTGTATTGGAATTTTACGGCACCACGCCTTTGGCAATCCAGCCACACGGTAAAGCCGGTATAATCCACCTGAATAACCTTGGGTGGGGCTGACCCTTGTGGTTGGCCTTGTTTGGATATCTCCAATGGCGTGATACAGCCTGCACTTAAACTTACAAGTAAGGAAACGGCCAAGGTTCGAAGGGTTTTTATCCGCATTAGGGTGCACAGTGAATACAACGCCCTTAAGTTTAGCGGCAGTTTTGTTATTGATTTGTGAGGTTGTTCATATATTTGGCACATAAAGTGCCCAAACGCCCGTCAGCTTTCAGCCACGGCCAATAATCGTTGACCTGCAACACGACAATAGGCCGCTGTGGTGTCTTCTCGGACATTCACAAAGCAAATCCCTAGAAATTTTGAATTTCAAAAAGCGGCCATTTTCTGCCATTCAGGGTTCTTGTAAGCTGACATTAAAATAGGGATAAACAGACGTTCAGCCAAGCTAACCTCTACCCCATTCATCTTGTTTTTTGTAATCCTATCTATAGCCATAGGCACTTTAATGCTAATCGATGAACTGACTTTACATGATCAGCTTACCCCATTATTTTTGAATAAATAAAGTCAGATCATTAGAAATACAATGCAACGACTCTTTGATTTAGATCAATTCAATGCCAAACAAACAATATTACGATATAGCTTTATTGTGTCTTAGTAGCTATTGGATACTTTGCCAGACAGAAAGGAATAGTATTGCTTATTTTAGTTGTTTCAGGGATTAGTTCGACAGGCATAAAAAATAACCAAAGCTAAACCAATCGTAAGGTAGAGACAAAAAGTCGCGGATTCTATACAAACGGAAAGCCGGACTGCTGAATATGATTTCGTTAAGGCCAAAAAAGAAAGTGCGGCTTTTTTTTGCGCTCTTATTAAACACATTTCAATAATGAATCAGGTCTGAACCCATTTTTTCAAAATTAACGGAAATGCTTAATTTATGATAATCCAAAGTTTAAAACCCTTAGCAATCGCTTTAATGTTGGCGTTATTGCCCTTATCTGTTTCCACAGTCTCTGCGGGTTCTGATAATGATAACCACCACCACAATCATGCCTTTCCTCCGCCACCTTTAGTGGGTGTCAACAAATACAAATACACGGTCGGCGACAGAGGCCCTGGAGGCGGCTTTATATTTTTTGTTGACTATTATAACCAATACCCCGGTTTCACCTACCTGGAAGCTGCCCCGACTGGTATAGCGCCTGTTGTTTGGTGCAACCTCACAGAAACTTCAATACCTGCTGTAGCCGGATGGTCTGCTAAAGGGGTTGGCAAAGGTCAGGCGAATACTACAGCCATGCTTGGAGTTTGCACGTCGGGTGCAGCTAACGAAGCTGATTTGTATCTAACAAGAACTAAAAGTGACTGGTTTTTACCTTCACTAGGCGAAGCGAAGCTCATGTACAACAACCTGCTTGAAGCGGGTGTTGGTAATTTTGAGTCTGATGTCTACTGGAGTTCTACCGAGTTCGGTAGCAACTTCGCGTGGCTCCAGAACTTCGTCAATGGCGACCAAGTCCACGTCGGTAATAAGGGCGACACCTTCGGAGTGCGTGCTGTTCGGGCTTTTTAACTATTCAGCCATTTAACTATTTATTTTTCCAGAGCAGACTGGGCGATTTTTTTGAGCCATGGCGTTGTATTATGACTTGCCGGTTTACCGGGATACCTATCAAAAGTTTACCTGATTACCCATAAGCCTCAGCCAATTTCAAAAGACGTCCTGGCATAGGTGGGGTGATGTTCTCACTGCAACATAAGCGAAACGAGGCAGCATGTCTTCCCGTTGGAACCGTCGATTATGGCGGTAGCAGAATTCGGTTAGGTAACGCGGAAAATGTCCGGGTTTGATCTGGTAGGTATCCGTAATTTGCATTTTTCACATTTCTCATCATCGTGTTGACCCAAGTAAACAACTCTTTGGTGACACTTTCTGGGCCACCGCAGGTGTCGACCAATACAAGGGTTTAGGGCGCAATGGAACGTAAAATCCGTTTAAGGCCTTATGCGTTATCCAATTATTGGTTTCCTTTGGTGGGTCGTAGGGAGAATTTGCTGTCGCTTGAGTTTTATAGATTCGGCCTTGTGGAGTTTTAACTTCCAATTGCCTTGAACCTGTCGAAAGGCTTGTGTGCTTCGACAAGCTCAGCACGGACGGTTCAAACATTGTAAGCCCGAATCAATAGGTTAGAGAACGGGTAGGCTGAAACCGTAACTGACTTCTTCAAGGTTTTTGATTTGGATCAATCCCTGGCTAAACAAATAACATAGAATCAAGCTGTGTGCTAGGATCAAACCCATGCTGCGCGTTTTGAAAAACAAGGGCGCTATTTCAAAACATAATGAATATGCTTATGTAAGTTATTAGTGGATCTTACGCGAACAAATGATTACCCCCGCATCAGGCAGTAAGCAACCTAAGCTATATTTTTGTTAAATAATAAGCCCTTAGCGACGGCTAAATTCGAGGAGATTACAATGCAACACATCAAGCCAAGTTTTTTCAAAAAACTCCAGGTGTCACTGAGCATGATCCTCATGCTTTGTATTTTTCCGCCCATCGCTACAGCGGCGGCCCCCGAGGTTGAGTTGCTGAAATCTTTTGGCAAGCTGGAGGGGCACCCCAATAGCAAACTGATTCAGGATGCTGCCGGCAATTTATATGGCACGACTCTTTACGGTGGCAGTTATGGTTTTGGGGCGGTGTACAAAATCGATGCATCTGGTAGCTACAGTGTACTTTATTCCTTTGATCGTATTAACGGAGCGGGGCTTACCAGCCTGATCCAAGGCAATGACGGTAAGTTCTATGGAATCACTTTAAACATTAGCGAGGTGTACTCTGAACCCTGTATTGGTGTTAGTCATGACGCTGGCACGGTGTTTCAGCTCGATATTTCCGGAACCAAACCTGTTCATAAAATCCTACATGACTTCGACTGTCGAGGGTCTCCAAGTCCAGATTTAATCCAAGCTAGCAACGGAAAGTTCTATGGAACCACCACTTCTGGTGGCCGCAATGGCGCTGGGACGGTATTCCAGCTTGACACCTCCGGAGCCTCGCCAGCCTTTAGCGTTTTGCATGACTTCGACCAAGGTGTAGCCTCCACCGCTTTATTCCAAGGCAGCGACGGTAAGCTCTATGGGGCCACATTTCAAGGTTACAGAACACTGCTGTACCAGCTTAATATCACTGGGGCGACACCAGTCTATACCCTTATGTATACCGTCAACCTTAACTATAGACAGGATCCAGACAGTTTTATTCAGGGCAGTGACGGTAAATTTTACGGCATCTTTACAGAGTATTTTAATGGTAGTCAATCAGTGCTGTTTCAGCTCGATACCTCTGGGGCGACACCCGTTTATACGATCCTGCACGAATTTCCATTTCTTATGGGGGGATCCGATCTTATCCAAGGGAGGGACGGCAAGCTCTATGGAACCACAAGAAATTGCTCAGTCTTCCAGGTCGACCTTTCTAGTGCAACGCCGAGCTACAGCATTTTACACGAGATCAAGGGATGCCGTCACGGCGACAACCTCATCGGCGGCTTGACCCAAGGCAAAGGTGGCACGCTTTATGGATATACTATTACTAACAACTATCCCCTCATTAATGGAACTTCGACAGTTTTCCAGCTCGCCCTTTCAGGCGCAACGCCGAGCTATAGCCTACTGCACGAGTTTGCGGCCACCCAGGCTGTCCTCCCAGTCGTCCAGGGTAGTGACGGCAATTTCTATGGAACTACCATACAACACGGTTACGGGTCTCCTATGTTCCAGCTTGGCAACTCTGGATCAGCATCGGCCTCTACTTTACAGCCCATCTTTGATCTTTTCTCTAAACAGGAATTATCCAGTCTATTCAAGGGCAATGACGGAAAGTTCTATGGTATTACTACTAAAGGTGGCAGTTTTGACTTAGGGACGGTGTTCCAACTCGACACTTCTCGGTCCATGCCAATTTATAGGATCCTATACGAGTTTACTTTAGAAAATAGTACTGGTCGTAATCCCAATAACTTGATCCAAGGCAGGGATGGCAAGTTATATGGAACCACTGACGGTAGTAATGCCAGTCGGATAGTGTTCCAGCTTGACATTTCAGGGGCTAAACCAACGATTAAAGTCTTGCACGTATTTGATGAATTTGATTACGATATCGATAAAGGCACCGGCACCTGGATAACATCCCCATATGGCTTAGCCCAAGGCAGTGACGGCAAATTATATGGGATTACCTATGGTGATGGAATATTTGGGTACGGAACAGTGTTCCAACTCGATATAACAGGAGTAACACCGGTCTATACCACCCTGCACGTGTTTGGGGTTACCGACGGCGATGGTATTCACCCCACTTATTTTATCCAAGGTAGTGATAGCAAGCTTTATGGCACGACTCAGGATGGTGGCGGTATCAGCTTAGGCGGTGGCACAGTGTTCCAGATCGACACTGCCGGGGTGATACCGACTTATACTGTCTTGCATGTCTTCGGCGACGATGGCTACTCTCCCAGCAGCTTGATCCAAGGCGGTGACGGTAAACTTTATGGAACCACCAAGGCGGGAAAAAGCATTTTTTTTCAACTCGATATTTCCGCGACAACGCCGCTCTATACGGTACTTTACGAGTATAAGCATAATAGCAACGTCGGCTTGTATCCATCCGGCCTTGTCTTAGGCAGTGGCGGCAACTTTTATGGGTATACCCGAGATGGTGGACTATATGGTCGGGGTGCAATTTACCAAATACGGATGCCAACAATAAATACCCCGCCGCTTGCCGCAAACGACAGTTATGCCCTGGTTGCCCCCAAAAACAATAAAACCATCACCGTTGCAGCGCCCGGCGTATTAAAAAATGATAAGGACGGGGAGGGCGATAAGTTGACCGTGGTCGGTGCCACGATGTCGGCACCAAAGCTCATTGAGTTGCCAAAGGGTGGCGGCAAAGTGGCCTTGTATGCGGATGGCCATTTCAACTACACCTCGGCCAGGAAACGTTTCAATGGCACTACAAGCTTTTGTTATCAAGTAACGGATGGCCAGGCCACCAGCAACCCCGCCACGGTGACCTTAACCGTGCACTGCAAAGATTCAGGTCACAAGCATAAAAAAGCTAGGAGGCATAAAGGCGAGGACTGATCAAGGCAGCCTGTAGGCGTATTGCCACACAATACGCCTATCTGCGTTGGTTGCGCTAAGGGATGCCGAAAAGTATGGCATCCCGCTGTATTCCATGGAACTGCTTTTGGAGCTGTGCATATTTATGGCCGTCCATTTGTGCACGGTTCTTTTTCGATCAACAGCATCAGGCTGGTAGGTGCTGGCATTTGTGGGGTCTTAAGCGTAAAGCCATATAGTATTTATGAATGTCCGCTTTGGATTTTTTTGTATTAGGATTGACCGTCGCTTGTGTCGGGTACGGAAATTCAAGCTTTGAATTTAGCTCTATTCCTGAAGGACAGCTATCGTTTCAATTCTACAACTGATTCGGTTGTGGTGTCTTAAGAGACTATCACGGTTCTTATAATTTATGATAAGCACGAGCCAATGCTTGTCAACAGTGGACACTCGCAAACCCGCACTTGATCCAGGAGTTTCTGGCAGGCAGTTAATCGGTGTAGTTTCAACTTGTTAAAACAGCAAGTTAACAAAAATTAGGCTATGATAAGTTTTTGTTAATTTTAAAAGAAGCAACGTGTTATACCTTTTCTGAAATTTGTTATGCCCCTCGAAAGGTGCATACTTTACGTTAGGAATCTCACATCAAGTTTTGTGAGCGAAAGGAGGTTAGGGATTGAGTAAGCATAGAAAAAGCATATCAGAGCAAACCAAATCAACGATTAATAACTAAAAGGTGAAAATCATGAAAAGACATAGTAAGTTGATAATAGGGTTGACATTTTCCATGTTGGCGACTGGCTTCGCGATGGAGGCGCATGCAGAACCCGTATGCATCTCTATAACGGCAGAAGTAGCAAGTGTGAATGATCAGGGTGGTGTTTTAGCCGGGGCTATCAACGTAGGTGATGTTATTACTGGAACGTACGTCTACGAATCAACGACGCCCGATACGAACTCCGCGCCAACGGTGGGAGATTACCAGCACATGACCGCCCCTTTCGGCATCACCCTAAATGCAGGGGGATTTGTATTTCGCACGGATCCAAATAATGTTAATTTCCTCGTCGAAATCGTCAATGATCACGGGAATCCAGCAAGTGATAATTATCTATTACGTTCAGATAACAATATCTTTGACGTAGGTTCGAGTAGTGATAACAATATCTCGTGGCAACTTGATGACCCGACACTCGCCGCACTTTCCAGTGAGGCATTGCCCACCGTGCCGCCAGTTTTAGCTGACTGGCAGTCGGTCTTCGGTCTAACCATCGAAAGCGGCCCCTTCTTCGATGGGTTTTTTATCCGATCCCATGTGACCTCGGCTAATCTCTGTAGCGATACTTCACCTAAAAAAGTTGCAATTTGCCATAAACCTGGACTACCCGCAGAAAAGACGATTTTCGTATCGAAATCAGCGGTACCGGGGCACTTGGGTCATGGCGATGCGCTGGGCAAATGTCCGTAGAAAGCAGCAGAACTCGCAATAGTTAAACGCTTCCCATGAATTAGAGCCATGATGCCTAACGAGGCGCTGGAGAGGGACGCCGCAAAAAGCGCGGTGCCCCTCAGCTTTGCGTTATGCGTCTTAAGAGAGGAGAGAATTGTGATTGAGGCACTCATTGGTGCGGCGGTTGGTGTTCTTACCATTGTGTTTGCGCGATTCATTCGTGGGGAACGTTGGTTGTATTCGTTGGGCCTGCTCATTCTGCCTGGCATCTACGCGTTCTTCGCTCTACAAGCAGGCGAGCAGGCTGTGGGCGTCAAGGAAATGATCTACGGTGTTCCGTTCGTCGTCGCCGGCCTTGTCTTCGCGTTTGTTAGCGTTCGCCAGTCAGCAGTAGTGGTCGGTATATTTTGGCTACTGCACGGGCTGTACGACTTGGCGCATAGTCAACTCATCACAAACACTGGCGTTCCCGTTTGGTATCCCATTTTCTGTTTTGTGGTTGATGCTGTTATCGGCTCGTATCTTCTGTGGCTATCGCGGCGTGTTCCCGATGCAAATCTTCGCCTGGCGTAAGTCGAAGCGTTGCCGCCCGTAGGACGTTTGAGAAACAGGTCAACGCCTTGAGTGCCTACAGACGCATAAGTCAAACGTTATCAAAATTTCCCCTTTCTGAATGTCTGGTTTGGTCAAATTGTGCAAATAACTTAGACAAGCTGACAACTGATTCTGACCGGCCGCTATCGTTTCTTTTTTGACGATGAGAAAAAAAGTTAAAGGAATTTTTGTACCCAAGTTGTTCAGGCGAGAAACATTGATTTCTATGGTCGGCCACGAATTAAATTACATCCAATAAACGAAAACCCTAGATCGGGGTGAACTGCTATTCACCTTGTTAATTAACCCTGTTTTTTTATGTTATCCGGTTTGTATGCGTTATTCAATAATATAACCTAACTTGGCTTAAGAGGTAAGAGGCTGGTTATCGCCTTGAAATTCTTCCTCCAACATATTATTAGGAAACGATTCGGCAAATAGCCGTACTGGAAGACCAGTACCCTGCAATTAAATATGGCTGCCTATCTGAACGACCAGACTGCCGGAAAATTCTTACCTTGTCGCCACCTTGGGAGGTATCGTACCGGCCTGCTTATTTACGTTTTTGCTTTCTTTGGCGGGGATATGAACGGCCTGTATCGATTCGGGCACCTTATTCGTTACCGTCACCGGCAGCCCCAACGCCCCCCAATGATAAAGCCATCCGGCATCCTCGGAGACCTTGGGCCAGCGTTTGTTTTGCTCTTTAGTGGCCATGTTGACGCAGCCATGACTGGCGGGATGGCCAAAACTATTGTGCCAAAACGCACCATGGAAAGCATAATCTTTATGGAAAAACTGTGTATACGGGACATCTTTCACTTCATAGAAACCGGGCTGCCCCTGGTCGACATCGCTACGCATGGTCTTGTGACGGTAACGGTCGTAGATATAATAAGAACCCATTACCGTAGGTGTTTTGCTTTTGCCGGTACTGACCTTGAAGGTGCGGATCACTTTGCCATTTTCCACGGCCTCCACACTTTGGCTGTCCAGGTAAACGAAAAGCCTCCGGTCCGTGCCGGTGCTAAATTGCTCGATCATGGCATGTTCCAGAGTTCCTCCTCGCTCACTTCTTAAGTTTTGCATGTCGGCACTGACTTTGATGGTGCTTGAAGCTGGCCAGGCAGTGTGGGGAGTAAATTTAAGTTCGCGCGATCCAGTCCAGCGCCATTTACCAGGGATGGCTTTGCCATCGCGGGTTTGCACCTGGAGATGGCTGGCTGCTTCGGCTATATTGGCCAAAGATTCGCTAAAGGTCATTTGCAGCGGCAGCATCAAACCTAAATTGGTCAATCCATGGACATTGGTTTCAGCGGCAAGGGCTGGCGGAGTCCTTAATTCCAGGGTTAGCGGCGGCAGGGGTACGCCCGTGGTGGTTTTATAGTTCAACTGGACCGGATAACTGTGGTCTTGCGCATAAGAACTGGCCAGTACTCGGATGTTTTGGCCGGTGGCGTCGGGTTTCGCGTTCAACATCAAGCCGCCCGCAGCCTGCACTTCACCCACTGGCCGGTCGAAATGCAGGGTCACCGATGCGTCCGGGTCCAACATTCTAACCGCAGGCTCTTCCAATTTTGGTATGGCAACCGTTGTGAAGTTAATTTCGCGGGTCTCGGACTGCCTGAACAAAGGCCGCCCTGCCGTCACCTTGATAATGTAGTGCGTTCCAAAGTCCAGGGGTGTTGGCAAATTCAGTCTGGTTTGATCCTTCGCCGCAAACAGGGCTTTTTCGGTGC
>NZ_JBEBKJ010000056.1:0-24015 GCF_040079455.1 Methyloglobulus sp.
TGTACCGTTAAAGATGGCATCTGCCATCCCCGTCACCACTATCGTGTCGTTGTTTTTGAACGTGTGGCCCGACAATCCAGAAATGGTGACAGAATTAGCGGTTCGAGCGGCCTTTCCTCTTCCTATAGTTAATGTTTTTATTTGAAGATAACTGATGGAGGTATCGGTAACTAGATTAATCGTGAATGTGCCGTTGAAACTAAAATCCGCCATATCCATGACCGTAATCACGTCATTGACAAGGAATGGGTGACCGGCTACATTTGATATTTTAACTATGCTAGTTGTTCGAACAGCCTGTTTATCTCCTATTTTTACACGATCTTTGTCCTGGTCGTCTGCATCGAGAGAAGATGCTACCGTTGAAGCCCGCGAAGTGGCGGTATTTACCGTGGCGTTTGCCAGAACAAGGGCATTTTGCGCAGTATCAACAGCAGCTTCAATCTCAATAATCTCAGCCTGTTTGGTGCGAGTGTCAGTAATAGTTTTGGCTAATTCTAACTCAAGCGCATGTACATCCGCCGGGTTTGCTTCAGCCATATCAGCATGGTTCTTTTTATTTTGCGTCACTAGCGCCGCTAATTCTTGGTTTGCTTTAGTCAAATTGGCACGCTGGGTAGCCAGTTCAGTCTGCGACAAGGTCAGCTTAACCCGCGCATCTGAGAGTTCCTTGTCAGCCTGGTTTTTTTGGTCGATCCAGTAAGCAAGCAGTGTGGTAATGTTCATGTGTAATTCCTCTCTGACTGATAGTTTCTTTTATCGCTGACGGAACCCGGAAATGCCCGTCCGGACTTAACGTATTCGCGCCATATGGCATGGATAAAATGGTCTTGATTAATGATCCCGCCATTACCGGCGGCCAAAAATCCGGCCGCTGTAGCTGCATTGCGGATAAAGGCACCCACGACAGGATAAATCGCCGCGAGTTCTTGTAGATTGACATCTATCGCCAAAGGGGCGCTAGTCGGCACATGCACTTTCCATAGTGCCAAGCGCTCTCCACTGTCCGGCACATCGAAGTCAATAGCAAATTCCAGACGCCGGATGAAGGCCTGATCGATATTTTGCCGCAAATTAGAGGCCAGAATCGTTAGACCCTCAAAACGCTCCAAGCGTGAAAGCAGATAAGCCGTCTCAAGATTAGCGTAACGATCATGTGCATCCGACACTTCAGTACGCTTGCCAAACAGCGCATCAGCTTCATCAAAGAAAAGCACAGCCTGAGCGCGTTCAGCCGTCTCGAAAATAGCCGCGAGATTCTTTTCAGTCTCGCCAATCCATTTGGAAACTACCCGTGAAATGTCCACGCACAGCAAATCCACCGAAAGTGCATGCGCTAACACCTCAGCGGCAAGGGTCTTGCCCGTTCCTGGTTGGCCAGCAAAAAGCATACGCACCCCACGTGCCCCCGTTCGCCCTTTAAGAAAACCCCATTCATCCAGCACTTTGTTCTGCAAAAGGAGACGGCTGCAAGCTTCACGTAACAGCGCAAGACGATCTTCAGGCAGTACCAAATCGTCCCAAGTTGCCGTTGGAGTGATAAGTTTAACGCCACTGGTAAGTGAGAGCCCTGCACGCGCCCGAATGATTGCAGACACATCCTCCATTGCTGCGGGTCGCGATTCCATCTTATTTAAGGCTTCTAAATCAAGAGCGACCGAAGCCGCCACAGAAGGCTCCAGGTTATAGCGAGCGGCAAGAAAAGTGCTTTCGTCGGACAGTGTTGGCAATACGGCACACCATAATCGACGGCGGGCAGCGGAACTCAGACGATCTAAGGTTACCGTGATTAACGGTCTTGTACTGTTGATTTGTAGGCTACCGATGCGGGCACACAGTACAATCGGGCCAGGATAATTTAGGAATTGTGGTGCTTCGGTAACACCTGACCCTTCGGAAACCGTAATCCGCATTACGGGTATACTGCCGCGCGTTAAAGTATGCACCCCGATCAGTTGCTCCAATACGTTGTCCAAATGCTGGGGTATGGCAAAACCTGTGGGTTCATACCCAGCATGGGACGCTAGCGCCAAGGCGCGTTGAAAAGCAGCGTCTTCCGTGTCACCCATAACCAGTACGGTGAATGCTTCACGGCGCACCATAGCAGTAACCGCCCGCATAACGGAGGGAGAAGCCAACCACTCCTCCAAACCAGCCAAAGTGATAGGTGCAACAACACGCGGTACGCTACTTGGCCAGAAATCAATACCGGCCAACACCGGCCATAAACCTGTAGCCAGCTCCAGAGAACGCTCAAAATAGGGTGTATCACCCGTTACGAGCAAAACACCGCTAGCCACAACCAGGCTTGTTTCCAGCAGTTCGCGAAAGACAAACCGATCCTGTGCCGTTTCACAAAATAATTGCGCTGCAAGGCCAATAGTCGGGCGAGGTTCACCGCGTGGATGTAAGGCACGAAAGACAGCAGCGAAACCTTCATGCTCTTCTGGCATACCTGCCAACAAACACAATTCGGTTTCGATGCGTGACAAAGCCAGGGCATCAACTAAGCGATCGATCGGATGGAGCGAGTCTTTTGGGCGACGACTTAAGGGATTATTATCCAAATTTTCAAGTGGCCAATCTTTCGCAATGGATGTAAAGGTAGAGTGCAAGAAACCGCGTCCATCGGTAGCTTGATTTGCTTCCGGCAATACGCGGTCAAGCAGAGCCTCCAAACGTCCTGCCAGAATGCCTGTTTCTACCGCCAAGCGTTGTGCTGCCAGAAGATGCTCACTCATAAACAAACCTCACGACAACACCCAGCCAAGACACATAACCAGGATCTACGTCCAAACCCACCCGACGGATTGTGGTAGAGACATCATTCTGCGACAAGCGCACCTCGACCCATCCTGGATCGGCAACAATTTCCGCAGCGCGATAACATACAAAAGTGAGTGGCTGCTTCTCTTCCATCAGATCTTTAAGGGCAACTTGGATGCGTTCCATAAATGAGCCAATAATCTCGGATTCTTTATCTGTAGGCAAAGCTTCATTTCGGCTTGGTGGAATAGCGTTAGGCAGCAATCCAGCGAATGCCAAGACCACAGGGTCGTCAGCTTCAGCTGGAACCAACGCTAACGCCAACTGATGCAGCACCCAACGGAACGGACGCTGAACACAGCAGGCCAAGATCTCCTCAGGTAGCCCCAGTTGCTCGATCAATTTCATCAAGAACAGCAAACCACCGAAGCGAGTCAAGGCACGATGGGTCACGGTCATCGGCAGATCGTCATTCAAAGGAGTATGTTGGTCGTATGCTTTGTCATCACGCAAAGAGGGGAACGGTATGACAGGCTGATGGAATGTCGCCGGATGCATAGCATCGCTCAATGCACTAACTAGCGCCCGGGCGCGAACAAATGAATGTAGTACGGCTGGATCTTGTTCAAGGGCGATTAGGGCAGCGAAAGCAAGGCGTACTTCCTGAGTGTCCATTAAAGCTTGTGGTGCGGCCTTCAGAATATGCGCCAATGCTGATGCCATCAACATGCGTTGTGCCTGAGAGATTACTTCCACGACTCCAGGAATAGCGGCCTCATCAATAATTACGCTAGAAACACCAGCGGCCTGCAATGCAGCATGTGCTAAAACTATCCATTGCCTAGAAGGAATCCTGCGCAACAGTGTTGAAAATACAGCAGTAGGCACATTAGTCGCGGCCAGTGCCTCAAATAACGGCACGATGAGTGTTGGCTGCTTAAGCAACACGGACACCAGTTCGGCGACAGCGCCACTTGCTGATGGCGAATTTGAAGCATACCATACGCGTGCCAGACGCCAAGCCCAAGCACGTTCAAACCGATCAGTGGCCACACCGATTGCCATATCAAATAGAGCATGAACAATAGAGTTATAATGCACTACATTAGGTATATATTCGCCGTTACGCGCCCGCAAGATGATATCGCTGAGCGCCAAACTCCAAGCTAACTCCAGCGAGGAGTCGGCTAATGAAAAACGCAGCCGTACGGGAATCTGCAAACTGCGAATACAAACCTCCTCATGTGGTGAGACGCCGGCCCGTTCCAAAGTATGCTCCAGGGTTTCATCAAGCATCGTGCGTAGGATACGATCAAGACGTTCACGTTGGCCTACCTGCGCCAGTGACAGATGGTATCGGGCATTTAGTAGGCGAATTCGCAACATTTCCATGGCTATCCCACCCTGCTATCCTTGCCCAATCGGCTGCCTTCCAAACGGGTGCCAGCACCGGGCCGACCAATAATTGATCCACGTCCCAAAAGCGACGAACCGGCTTGCAGCGTCGAAAAACCACCGGAACGACCAATAATTGATGTCAATCCCACATGCAGTCTTTGACCTACACGGATGCCGGCATCCACGGTGCAAATATCAACCAGCGTGTGAGCTGGCCGATGCACATCGAGAATATGACGCACAACATCGAGTTGCTCTGCCGAAAGCACTGCGGGAATGATGGCACTGAACCGATGGGCATGTGTGTCAAAAGCATCCTCTACCGATCCGCTTAAAGGATTGAAATCTTGCTGTGCGATTGCACCCCCTACTCGAAAGCCAGCACCCAAGATGGCACGCGACTCCGGCCCTCCAGGCTCACCCAAATTACCTAGACCTCGTAGGCGGAATTTCTCAATCAGAAATACTTGCGAACCTGTGTAAATCTCCAAGAAACGTGTGATGCCAGGAACCGTACCACGAAAACGGAACAACCAAGCCGCTTGTGCAAGAATAGCGCGTTGTACTGGCACAGGCCAACGCTCGTCCAGCACCAGCCCCACAAAGCCAGCCAGCCAATCGAGCACCTCTGCGTGTGTGGCAGCTGGATCAAGGAGTACATGGCGCGTCGTCGCTGGCCCATCCAGTTCATTCATGAATCCATCAAAAATAGCAAGATAGCGATGCAAAAATGATGGCGGTTGCTCATTCTGTGAAAATACTTTAGAGGGCAGCTGTTGCAGTTCCTCTTGCCCTGAGTCTTGCAAACCCAGAAGTGATAAAAGTTGTTCCTCACGCGAAAATATTTTGGGTAACCGCCGCAAATAATTATGTGCTGGATACTCCGCACGCAAAGACCTCAGCTTCGGAGTGAAACGGGTATTGCCGGTCAATTCCAGTGCCACCCACAAGTAGCGCCCAGGACTTGTAAGAATGGGGGCTTCATAGGTCTGAAATAAATCGTTTTGAGCATAGGGGGTAAAAGGCAGTTCACGGCCTGCTTCACGTCGATGTAGTAACCAATTGATGTTAGCGGGCACCAGAGACAAAGGCAGCATGGGCGGCGATAAATCAGGACGAAAAATCGTCGCTTCTGTCACGTTGTCCGGCAATCGACGCGGCAGGGTTTCTTCATCTTCAGGAGGATCATCTGTAGCCACGCAAGCCACACGAATATTTGTGTCCTGAGGAATGCATGCATCTAAAAACAAACGTCCCCAAACTGTCCGGAATTCACCACTATCAAGCTGATAAGTAATCACACGACCACTTAGCTTATAACGCACACGCGCTGCAACGGCATGGCGAAAACCATGACTGGTGAAAAAACCGATGCGGTCGTCCGGCGTACGCACTATACCCTGCCCGTCATAGTCACGCGCCTTCAGCGGCGGCATTTCTTCGATAGTGGTCGTACCAATTCGGAATTGCAAAAAATCCTGATTAGGACGACGAGCTATGACTAAGATCGGCCCAGGTAGAAACTCGATGTCGGAAGCAAAAGCAAAATCATCTGCCAAATCATATACTTCGAAAATTTTTGGGCGCGTGTAGCAGACTACGTGGGCTGTTTTGGTACACGCGTTATCAAGCACAAAGATTTCACCTTCCGGTGACACAGCCACGCGTGAAGGATTTTTTACATCTGCTGGCAATTGCAGCGGCCTTGGCTTCTTATACGTCTCCAGTTCCACAAGTGCAGCAGGTGCAGCTAATACGGCAATAACGGTATTCCCCTTGACCTCCAAATCTAAAGGGTGACCTGATACAAATATACTGTGCAGTAGCCGACGATTCCAGAGATCGAATATCAAAATTCGCTTTGCGGCAGATTCGGCGATATATAGCCGGTTATCAAAGTCAACAGCAAGTCCACGCGGCTCCTGAAGGGCAGAATCTGGAACAGCGACCGAATGGAAATCGCCGGAAAGCTGAGGCGATGTCGCAGTAAACAAATCGAATGGTTCGGCAGGTTCGGACGTGTCCCAAAGTTGTCGTTCCACCCGACCCTGTTCGGGAAAGCTGTGATAAAGACGGCATTGCTGATCGAAGGCAAGACCAGCAGCATTTTGTTGCTGGGGACATTCCACATTTGGCACTGTATCCTTTACAATTGCCAACTGTACCACGCCAGCCTCAATGGCTGTATCTTCGTGGAAGGCACGCAACCATTGGTCTTCAGTCTGCATTAGGGCGAATGGGCGAGGCACAGACACGGTCAGCACTCCTGGCGTATGGTCGGAATAGGCACTGGCGTTTTGCCAGGAGGAGGCACAATAGTCTGGCCAGCTGGTAGCGGTGTCCCTTCCACAACAGTGATCTCGGTAAGTTCTGGAACTTCATAAATCGCAAGTAACACTGTGCCTTGGGTCCAAACTTGGGTCTGTTCATTGAACCCGATAACCTCAAGCCCTTCCAGAAACTCCACACCTTCGACTTGCAATGCCGCCGCCTCAAGTTCCGGCCCATGTACCCTACGTCCAAGTGGCCAACCTTGCCCAGTAGGCCCATAAGGCGGCAACGGCGCAAGATATTGGCGCAAAACCAGCTCCACCCACTGCCGGACGGCTTCCACACCGAAGCCAGGCTTGACATGCACGCCCACGGATACGGCCACCTTATGGTAGGTCGGTGGAATGACATACAACTCCGTGGTCACCAACCGACGTTGATCGAGGTACGCACATACATCACGAAGCAGGTTACGATCTGGTAACGGTGCATTAGGATGACTCGGATCGTCTTTCGGCCACACGACGACACTCACAACACCTGCCCGCTCGGTAGTACGTGTAGGTGGATAGAAACGTGGCAAGCACTCAGCACGACCAATATTAGCACCTGGAGTCGCCAGTGCCAGTTCCTGAAAGTCACCCGATGTTACAGTGCGATCATGGCGACGTAACTCCCCCGGTATACGGACAAGCGCCGCATCAATGGTTTCCGAATCTCCTCCACCATATGCACGTAGCGGGTTCTGTACATCCTTGACTGCGAAATCAGAAATCTTATTAATCGCCTTAGATGGCACATTCCCCGCCGAGCCTCCACCATAACGATATTCCAAGGCACGAATGCGCTGCCCGATTTGTGGACAATAGCCCTGGATACCGTTACCAAAACGTACTTCACCAGCTTCTAAATCGACGATGAAATGGCGGTCATCCGGTGTACTCGCAAAAAATCCATCCACTGTTTTCCAAGGCACAAACCGATTACCTTCCTCCACCTCAATAACCAAGCTTTCTTCCAATACAGGGCGATGGACGAGTTTAAAACGTTGATTAGCCTGCGCGTTCCCGACCCCTAAAAATTCAGCTACGGCACGGGTGGTTTGCACCACTTCCGTGGCGTTTATCCCAATAAATTGCATTTTCCCGATTCGACTTTTATTTAGCCGAAAGGCTCTAATCCAAAACAGTATTTTATTCTCAGTCTCATCGTCCAATAATGGGGGAAACTGACCGGTGCCACGCTTATCAATATCAATATCTGGAGAATTAAAATTACCCAGAATAGGTGTAACACCATCCTGTTCCACTAAGGCATTAGGCAAACGCAACCGTACTATCCCTTCCTGATTAAGACCACGCGTGGTATCACCCACTACGGTTAATTTGAGATATGTAGGTTGCCCTGTATTTTTATCAATTTTTCCGGTGGATGCCTGCCATTCTACGGCAGGATCATTAGGGGCAACCCTCGCCCCAGGACAGACTATGACTTCATCAATGCTAGGAACAATAAGATCAGGTATAAATCCAATATTGAGTACGGCCTTACCCAAGTCCTTTTTATTTTTCTGAATTTCTACATCCTTGTCCTTGGTACTAAGTACTGCCATCCATAACATCCCGTCTACCGTTGCACTAAAGTCAACGGGTAACCCACCACCATCGGGAGGCACAATCTCATTGTGATAATAGACAGGCTTTTGATCAACAGGCAACGGCCCAATGGCATCCAGGGCCCGCACCGCAAAATCGTATCCCTCGGGATCTTGAACCTTATCTGGTGTAGGACTACTAATACGTCCTACTGCTGTGAGCTTAACAGGATAAGCTTTTACCTCGGTTACCGTTTCGAATTGGAGATTACCAGCCTTAGCTGCCGCTCCTTGTGGCACTAATAAACCTTGTGGCACATCTGCAGACATGGTTATTAGCGCACGCGCGGCCACCGCAGGGCGCAAAGGCACTTGGAGCAGCCGCAGAAAGGCGAGTTTGGTTGCTTCAGGTATCTGGTTGAAGCGAAACAGAAGATTCTCACCCAGGAAAGAAAAAAGCTCTATTAAGGTGATACCGGGATCGCTGGCATTGTGGTCAGTCCACTCTGGTGTATACACAGGAATGCGGCGCACCAACTCATCCCGCAATTGCTGGTAAGAACGATCATCAAGGATAGGATTAGGGATAGGCATAGGTCGTCATTCCAAATAAAATGGATATACGAGGTTGTCTTTACTACCATCAACCAAGTGTACATAAGTGATCTGAATTAGCGCCAGTGATGGATCGTCACCGGGTTCCACGCTCACCTCCGTTGTACGAATACGCGGTTCGAATGAAGACAATGCGAATTCAACGTCGTTTTTTATTAACGTACGAGTGGCCGGTGTATTTGGTTTCATCAAGTAGCGATGTAACCCACAACCGAATGTGGGGCGCATAATGCGCTCGCCGGGCTCAGTTTCTAGGATGATCAGGATCGATTGACGCACCTTCTCTACACCGGTTGTGTATCTTAATTTCCTGCTGAGTGGGTCAGGTGTAATGGGGAAGTTCCAGCCACTGCCTAGCCTATCGTTGACAAAGGTTGGGCGAGTCATAAATACTCCCCCGTTGTTGGCAGGAATTTCTCATGTTTCCACTGACTCAAGCGATGGGGTATGTAGTGCAGTCCACCAATTAAATCGAGGCCACCACCCGCATCCTTCCCTGCAGTTTTTTTAGATGCTGTATCATATGCTTGCCCTAAGGTAACCAAAGGCGCATTAGAATATTCATCAAGGCTACTCCGTATTTTATCCTTATCTTGACTAATCAAATTGGCGATTTTTTCGGATAGGTCACCCGCCAACTTGCCGTGAAGCGTGCCGGCATTCCAATGATTAATAAAACTCTCAAATGATGACGCGTCGACATCTACTTCAAATGCGGCATCTACATTAAGTTTTGGTGGAATAAGGTCTAATTCGGCCTGTAAGGCGCCATCAAGTTGAATGCTGGGTGGAATACAAAATTTCAGGGCCAACAGGAACCACAGATTAAAAATAAACACCACCAGTGGCAGGAACAGATTTAGGACGAATAAAGCTATGATAGTAATCAGAGGGATCGCAAAAAAACAAATCGATTCACCCCCCATATTGCCACCAGTCAAAGATTTATCCTTAGTCTCCGGTTGTAGTGATTGTGGTTGTATAAAACGCACTGGCGAATATTTACCTAATGGCCTGGCTGCCACTTGAGCAGCCAGTTCTGACAAATCGGGCATTTGAATGGTTACCGGCCGATTTGCAGTGCCAACCAGATCGAAATGTGGGGCAAGACGGTATTGTTCTGTGGTGTGGCTCCATATTAAACTGCCATCACAATCCGGCGACTCTACATTGAGCCCTTTGCGGGGGCAATGGCAATCGTGGCGGCGGAAGAAACAGGAAATCTCGTATGTAGATCTATCATCAAAACGGGCTTCGCCTTTGGCCGTAACCTGGAATGCTGAAGTGGGAATCACAGCATAATACATGGCGCGTCCATGCGCATCATGGGCGGGGTTGGATATGTCTGCGTGCAGCCGATGCAGTGGAAACCAAGCTTCAAGCAATATTTCCGGCGTATCCTCAACTTCCTGCCATGAGCCAATACCATCGTGTTCACTTGAAACCCAGCCCTCCTTAAAAGCCCGTACGCCGTTCTCCTGCTGCCAAACAGCAAGTGCATTTCTTTTTTCGGTCACAAGCCGTACCGATTTATCCCGTTCAGCAACGAATGTTCCTTTAGATTTCATCTCGGCAATTCGAGAAGCACGCTTCTTGGCGGCATTAGGGCGTAGCGGCGTAGTTTGATCAAAATCACCCAGTTTAGCTTGGGCTGCCATCAATTCACGCAGCAGTGCAAGTGCTTCTGGACGAGACTCCACAGGATAATCAAGCCGTCTACGTCGTACAACAAAACCTGCTTGGCAAACTTCTTTGTCGGGCACGGCCGGAAATCCAGCTATATCACAATGCAGTTCACACACAATCAGGTAATGTCTTCCGTGGCTAGGAAGGAATAGTTTACGTACTCCAGTACCAACCAACTGGGCTTTCATTAAATTGGCAAATGAATCTCCACGTTTCCAAGGCGTCTTGTCAGCCTTTAATGGAAACAGTCCAGCCAATTTATTAACAAACTGACCAGGATTAGCAGCAATCAAGCTGACCGTATAAATTTGATCATCACCGTCAAAGGCCACCCTCCGCTGCGCATCTTTGAGAAATTCGTTGATAAAATTATCGCTAGCGAATTTCTGAATACTGGGTGCTGTACCACGGCCTGAACTGGGCACACCTGCTTTATCCCAATGGAACCAAGGTGCCGTTATAGTCCAAGGGTGACCACAATCTTGCTTTTGCGTTGTACTTACCATACGTTTCCAGCTCCTGGTGTGTATAACGGAGACACCACAGATTGTGTAATCAATGTGGTACAGCGTACTGTGCCATCGCAACTCACCATCGGTGCATGCACATTGACTGCACTGGCAGTAATCTCCACGGTCAAGTTGGCGTTAATGCGTATCTGACCTGCAATTGTCATTACAATCTCACAACCATTAGAATGTGTAAGACTGATTTCCTGGGTGCCATCGTCTAGCACCAATTGATGACCGTTGATCGTTGAAACCGTGATTTTGACTGCACCCTCAGTATCATCGAACTCCAATAAACTACCGGAACGTGTTTTGATAAGCCGCTTGTTGTTAGAAGCAATAGGGGCTTCTGGAAGACTTTCCTTGCCGTTCCAACAGGAACCGACAATATAAGGCCGTCTTGGATTACCGGCCTCGAATGCGACTACGACCTGGGTATCAACAGAAGGCAAAAATTCGAAACCCTGATTATCGTCTGCGAAAGGCGTGATCAGTGTGGCCCAGCTACGAACAGTATCCCCATCCTCACCTAATGATGGGAATTTCACCTGAATTCGACCCAAGTTATCAGGGTCAACGATGTCGGTGACAATGGCGGGGTACAAACCAAAATACAACGGACCACTTCCATCTGGGCGAAAGGAACTAATCATGATCCCCCCTGCACGGTTGGACGTTCAGCCACAAACCGTGTTCGATATCCGTATATCAAATCATAGGTATGCAACACACGTATAACGTAATAACCCCCGCCATCGAATGGATGGCCAATGCGTTGGAGGGTGAGCTTGCTGCCGACGATCATATCTGGGGTACCACGGGTGATACCCACTGCAGTAACAAAGGAGCGAGCCCGACGCAGCATCTCGGCGCGTGCCCAGGCGCGTGCCTCGCCATCCACTAGGGGTATTTCCCGTACACGGAATGATACGCGCTCACCAAAAGCCTGCTCAAGAATAGACGGCCCCGTGCGGCCTCCAGAAATTTCAGCATCAATAGTATTAGAGCCTGCCTCTTCTTCAATTCGGTCACGCTCTTGGGCATCGTAACCGCTAAATTTTACCTTGGTGCGCTGATGAGCCAAATCGGCACGAACTTCAATTTCAATCAGCTCATTACCTCGAACCAGTGTCAGTTCCGTAGCAGTGCGCTTGGTTCTGGTCATGAAGTAAATCTTGTCATCCTGGAACCAGATTTCAGCCTGGATAAGCCTCGCACGTTCTCGCAGGAATGCGAGATCACTGACATTCCATTGCTGTACGACATCATACGTAGGCCCGTCGGCATCAGTTTCAGCCAGTATGCCGTGCTCGGTTGCAATCGCCTGCACTATGTCCGCGTCACTCATATTCTCAAAACTCTTCATGTGGCGTGTCATCCGTAAACGCATCAGGCGATCCTCCGCAAACACCGTCACTTCTGGTTGTTCGCCTTCGTGAAAACGGGACTCCAGAGCACTGATATAACCTTCAAAGACTGTGCGCTGATTATCGACTGGCCCCATCGCCACCTTTAATTTTTTGCCGAAATCGAGAATAGCCCCGTCTAGATAGAGTTGTACCTCTTGTTCAACACCCTGGCGAGGGCCATGGCCTACCAATCGAGCTGAAAGGGTTTTTAAACCAGAAGTCGTTTCTTCCACTTCCAGGCGTAAGAGGTCACGGGCCAGCTCACCTTTAACAATGCCGTCTACCTGGATTACCGGTAGTACACGTACGGATAAGGCTTCAGTCATCGAATTCCTCCGCAGCCGTGCGGCAACGGTCACGCATCCAACATGAATAAGCCTCGCGCGTCTTCTCGATTATTTCCCAGGCCTTTGCCTCCCGTGAACCACTGCCGGACAACGGTTCCGGTTCAGGAATCACCTCAGTGGTAAGTTGATCGACATTGACCGCCATTACCGACCCCCTACATGGTGACAGCGCCCCAAACAACCACAGGGGAATTTT
This sequence comes from Methyloglobulus sp., assembly GCF_040079455.1. GTDB lineage: Bacteria > Pseudomonadota > Gammaproteobacteria > Methylococcales > Methylomonadaceae > Methyloglobulus. Next base: position 12,792 of record NZ_JBEBKJ010000056.1, read on the forward strand.
TTCTGCATCCGTTTATTGTCGATGCTTACGTGGTCACGATTAGGCAGCGCGATCCAAGGTGAAACCGTGGGATTATTCGAGGCAGGAGGCAATCCGTCACCTATCTGTTGACGTAATGAAACGCTACCTGATAACGAATCTGCTCGCCTCATAGTGGCTTCACTAATTATTGGGCGCAGCGGCACACCAAAACCGAAGGAAGTAGATCGAGTATCGGAACGTGGAGGCAAAGGCGCCGATGCCGTAACCTGCTGTCGTGAAAGAGACGGCAAGCCAGAAATAGTAAGACGAGGACGTGACTGATCCGGCAATGCAGGTTTGGTCAATGCTCTAGGAGATGGCGGGGCGGTCGTTGTGGTTGTGACTGTGGCTACCTGAGAGGTAGCGAATGCCTGCCGCGTCTTCTGCACAGCGGTCTGGCTGTTCACAATCCGAACCGTTTCGAGTGCTGCATTCAATCCTCCACCCGCAGAGAGTGAAAAACCTGCCGCAAGCTCTGCACCGACACCGATACCTGCCACAGCGCTGATACCTGCATTCGCTTCAAGTCCGAATGACGCTTCCAATGAGGCACTCACACCAGCTTCCACACCAAGGGTTACACCAATACCCGCGCTGGCATTTAATCCAGCATTGAAACCAACCTCTGCACCTGCTTGAAGTGATAAGTCGCCGTTCAATCCCCCTGAGATGTCAGTAGAAAGTCCGCGCCAGGCAGCCGGATCGAGACCGGCACGTGCCGAAAACTCCGGTAGACTCTCGCCACCAAGAGCTACACCTACCTGTGCATTAACACCGGCCGAAATACCTAATCCACCGGAAATACCAATACCACCTGATATGCCGACCCCCCCAGAGATCCCAAATGATCCTGCTGCAGCTCCCAGCGGGCTCGGCGCATTGCTTTGTTGATTTCCTTTTGCAAATTGAAGGTTTGCATCTTGCCCTTTAATAGATAAGTTTACCTTGGCGCGTAGCGGTGTCCCATTTGTTGCGAAATGATCCAAATCAACATTTACCCCATCCACTACACCATCAATAAAAAAACTCCCCCACTGGAAACGGAGCCTAGGTGGCTTTCCATCAACTTCGTTTGGGTTTTTTGGGAGTGTAAACCGTTCAACTTGTTTTGTCTTTTCACGTACTGATCGAGGGTTATCAGTAGTTCCTTCATCAGACGTGTCAAATACTAGTTCAAGGGTAAGTATAGTAGTTCCAGACCCGAGAGATTGCCTTACTTGTGAACCCTTGGTGGGGTCGACCTTCGTAGTAGATATCTGAAGTTTGAGAGAAGTTGGGTTGAACTGCACCTCGAAATGCGGAGAAATTTCATCCGGCTTTGTGGCGTCGTTGATCTCTACAATATAGGCTTTCTCTAGTTTTGACATACTAAATTCTCACTAATCGTAACCCTTCATGGGCAATATGCAATTCTTCGATCGCAATCTCACCCGTCTTGGCGTTCAGCTCAGGCCCTCGTATCTTGGCCGGCAAACCCCGATCGAATACCCATGTAGCCACTATGTTTTCACCTACATCCATAACTTGGATGATTCCATCGTATCGAGAAATAGGACGGATTCCGGCTACGACACTTTGGATCCATTCCCATAATTCTCGATTCACCTCTGATCCAGCACCAAAGAACATGCCACGCTTAAGTATTAAGGGGCTGTACTTGGCACGCCCAGCGCGTCGTATGACGCCGTCGTTGCGGCCACCTTCCTGATAGTCCTGAATATCCATTTCAACTTCGAGACCACTGCACTCCTGAAAACCACCATCCCCAAGTGAGGTTCCACTTGGGGAATTGTTCGGAGCCTGGGAGCCGGACTCAACTGCAGGGCTCTTGCGAAGCTTGATCTGAAACCGAAAGGAACGAAGCATCTGGTTAGGCATCCGTTACCCCCTAGCCTCGGTTACCGTCAGGGTTCCATCACCATCGCGAGAAAGACGCATTATAATAAATTCTAGCGGTTCAGATGGTGCCACCCCAATTTCAACTAACACCTGACCCAGATCCGCAATTCGCGGCGGGTTATTTTCTTCATCGCAGTGGACAAAAAACGATTCGTCTTCTGTGGCACCACGAAAGGCGCCTGCAGTAAAGAGTTGGCGTAGATACGCCCTGAGCAATTGCCGTAACTCGGAGCGCAAAGCGGAGTTATTAGGCTCAAATACAGCCCATTGCATTTGTTGCTCCAAGGTCCGCCGGAGTAACACTAGCAACCTCCTAACACTCAGTTGCCGATAATCTGGGTCACTACTGAGTGTACGGGCAGCAGTAAGCCGAACGCCATCACGCTCTAACAAGAAGACATTGATGCCTAACGGATGTAATTCATCATGTTGTTTTGGCGATATTGCTTCACGCACGTCGAGCACTTGAGCAGTAATTACATTTGCCGGGCCATGAGGAACGCCAAAGGAGTTCTCAACCTGCGCAATGATGCCTGCTGCAGGGGCTGAAGGCGGTAAGGGTATGCGCGTGTTACGCTTATCGTCCTGCCGAACAACAAATAACCAGGGATGATAGCCCGCAGCGTACGAAGATTGAAAACGTGTACGCCAGTTAATTATACGACGTTGCGTTAAGCCAGGAGGCACATCCAATAAAACCACAAAAGAACGTAGTTGTTCCGCGAAATCCACAACCCGTGCCTGCAACGCTGTGATGCGTTCCAAATCCTCTGGGAGAGCCGGATTGAGCCGCAGATTAACCAGATCTGCAAGAGGCGGTTCAGTCTCCTCCCTCTGTGTTGGCAAATCAAAGCAACGAGTAAAAGTAGGGCCTACTAGAGAAATAGGTGGGTAAAGCTTACGTGGTTCCGTGAGCGGAAACGGCGAATACAAATCCGGTACTACCAACAACGACAGGTCAGTTAGCTGCGATAAAGCGTGAATGCCATTACCAGGCTCTTCATCACCTAACGTCCATTTACGGTCAAAAAAGTCATCCGGCGTAATATCGGGATAGCGATCATTACCTCCGCTAAATAGCTTTGATGCAGGAGGATCGGCAAGTGTTTCATCATCAGGCCTAAACGCTGAATTTCTCCAAGCGTTATCTGGGTAGACCAAGGTGGATTCTTTGGCCAGAATTGCAGCTATCCAACGCGGGTGTGACGGAGAAAGCCCTAAGCGTTCGTAACGCTCAAAACGTCCGACACTATCATCAATATTCATCACTACTTCCACTATGTCTATCGTTATTGGTACCGAAGTGGCTGCGTGATCAAAAATGACGGTCAAAACTGAGCCGGTTTTTTGGGACGGTCTAAGTTGGATTGTATCCGCGACGAAGCGAAATTCGTGAAACCCGCTATCATAATTAAGCCTCAGCAAAGCTCCTGGCGCTAAATCGATTCCATAGGACAATTCCAATCCAGTAAGAGATGCAAAGATCGGATCGTAGAGCAATTGGCGCTTAGTAAAACTCAAACCCGCATGCAGAAAATTGCCCCAGCCGCCTACATTGCGTGCTTGCAATTGCAGTACCTCTCCGGCTGTCGAAGTTACACCCGGAACGATGCCAAAAGCCACTCCTGAATTGTTTATTGCCGAGTTAGCATTTGAATCAAATCTATAGTCATGCACGATACGGGCGATATAAGCGCGACGACCACCCTGCTCAAAAAACGAAGCAACAGAGTAGGGCATCAGGCCAGGCCCTTCAAATCCACCGTAAAGTTGTCGATATTCATCAAAACTTTCGACTGCAACCGCAAGGGTACGTCGAGGGGTTAAATCGGGAGAACCGTCAATAGGTATATTTGCCGGTCCGCGCGGTGCAACACCAACGAAGGCGCAAACATCCATACGCACACCACCGATTGCACGGATCGGGTTAAATGGATAAGGATAAACTCCTGGTGCTCCCAAAGGAGGAACGCGCGCTATAGATACCATGGCTTATTTATATTCGATGCCTTCATGAACGAAATGCAATTCCTCCATCGCCACTTCCCCGCCACCTTTAGCGGCAAGCGTGGGGCCACTCCATTTCTTTGGCTGGGCATTGCGCAATGCCCAGGTAGCAACTGGCTGTCGAGCTTCATCAAACAATGTGATGGTAACCTGTCGTGGGTCAGCTGTACCGTCGCGAACCCCTTTTAGCCAAGCAAAAAGGTCGTCCGAGCCGACCAACCCACGCTTAAGTGTTAAGTCATCGAGTTTGTGGGTATTAGGGACTTTGCGTCCCGTATTAAATTTCTCGTTACCGTTGCGGTATTCGGAATAGTTCACTTCCATACCCAACCCGCTGACATCCGAAAAACCACCAATGACGGTTCCCTCGCCACCGTCACCCTGCGCCCCTCCAAGTGATACAAGGTAATTGAAAGCCCCGTAAGGGTTATTACGAAATATTGGCATGATTTTCTCCTGTTAAATCTTGGTGTCTGCCGTAAACTGGCCAATGCGGAAGATTACGAACTCCGCCGGCTTGGTCGGTGCTACACCGATCAAGCAGATCAGCCTGCCACTGTCAATATCGTTCTGTGTCATCGTGGTACGATCGCAACGTACGAAGTAAGCCTGTTCAGGCTTATCACCAAGCAATGCACCATCACGCCACAATACCAATAAGAAGTCCTCTACAGCTTGCCTAATATTTGCCCATAATCTCTGATTGTTGGGCTCGAAGACCGCAAATTGTGTACTCTTGTCAATAGAGTGTTCGATGTAAATGAATAACCGTCGTACGTTGACATATTTCCATTCTGGGTCGGAGCTCATAGTTCGTGCCCCCCAAACACGGTTACCTCTTCCCTCGAAAAAACGCAGGGCGTTGATGCCTTCTGGATTGATCACGTCTTGACGTGCCTTATTGATATTGATTTCGAACTTGGTCAAACCCCGCATTACTTCATTGGCGGGTGCCTTATGTACACCTCGTTCAATATCACTGCGTGCATAGATACCCGCCACAAAGCCGCAAGGTGGCAGCTTCATGCGTCGCGGTGGAGCTCCTTGTGCGGGTCGTTCCAGCGGGTCTAAAACCTCGATCCAAGGATGATAAATTGCACCGTATTTACTATCAAATTTGCCACGAAACTTGCGAATCTCATTCAGGGATGCATTCTCAGGGCCATCTACAATTGCGATACGGTATTTTAACTTCTCTGCGTGGCTCAATAAGCTATCAGTTGCTTCTATGCGTTGATCTTCATCGTAAGAACCTGCATCCGGTAAAGCAACAATCGCAATATCATCAATCTCGCCTAATGCTTCTAATCCAGTAGCTTTTATTTCTGCGTGATCTGGGTCAGATTCCTTACCTTTAAGCTCGTCTGGTCTGGCTAACTCGCCGTCTGTTCCTCCAGTCAGTCTCGAGGATTTTCCTGGGTTATCGGTGCTACGCAATGAGGCCATCAGTTTAGCAGCCATAAATGCAGGAACAGCATCCGCTGAACCACTTGGATCGTAGTCAAGGTATACAACAGCATTTTCATCTTCAGGATCTTCGGCTTGTAAAATCTTGCCGATATAGCGTTTTTGCGTCGGATCTCCCGCGAGCCCATCATAGACATCAATCCGATCGGACGTTGCCGTAACCACGACCTGCAACTCACAGATAAGAACCGAATCTGTTTCTGCCAGCGCAGGTTCAGCACCAGTACTGTCGATAAAAGTTTGCTTATTGGTAACAGGATCAACTTTTATCACGCGCAGCTTTGTTATGTCGAGTGGGCTATTTGCTTTAGGGATCTCAATCCCTGCAGCTAATACTTCAACTACAGCGCCAGGCTTGCCACTCCGTACTTGAATGCCAAACACGCTATCTTTTATTGCGACATTTCCGCTACGGACGATTCTGGTTTCAACAAACACATTGCCGTATTCTCCTGGCCAACGTGCTTTCCACGTAGCGGAGATATCACTTACAGAAACAGAATGTTGCGCTTGTCCAGGAGCTGTGATTTTAGAAATCACGCGCGAAATATATAGTCGTTTACCACCATTCTCGAAAAAAGCGCGTGCCGCATGCGCCACAAAACAAGTACGTTCATCAATTCTCGTCGGCGTTCTAAGTGGCTCGAGACCTCCATAGACACGCTCGAACTCAGTAAAGCTAGTTATTAACCTAGGTGTAGAGGTGGTCGGTCCACTCGGATATTGAACAGGCCCATAACGCGTCATCCCCGCAAACCCTGTAGTACTGGTGGGAACGCCTTCAATCGTCTTGGATCGAAAACTGACTTCCTCAATATATACGCCTGGTGCTAAATATTCGGGCATAAGAGCCTCCTATTTCGTTAAATGAGATTCATAAGATGGTAAAAATTTGTCCGCTAATAATCTTGCCAAAGATAATGTTGACGACCTGCATGGTACTGGCGGTGTAATCTGTTGGATGGCTTTTACCTTCGGAAACGGGGTCTGGATTACCCGGAAGTGCAGTTTGTTCAATTGGGAGATCCCAAAGGGGGTCGATTTTGAATCGCTCGGCGTTAGATGAAACCGGCGGGACTGCAGGTCCTAGTACCGTGATTTCTATTTGAAGCGGTGGATTGAGATCCCCAACTGGACTGGCCTCCGAGCCAATGAGGAGCAAAAATTCTCCTCTATCATCCCCATGAGCGCGACCCACCAAACGACCGGCTCCAGGTAATCGTGCTTCAATTCGAGCCCATCGCATGGGCTGGCCTCCTCGCAATACAAGCCCGCGCAATCCAGTAGAGTTGGAGGTTACATCGTAGGCAGCGCCTGGAAACATCAATGGGCGGCGTATGCGATGTGTTTGGGGACGGGATTCGGCTATCGTGCGGGTCAGAATCGGAATACGCAGTCGCCGGGGTACATATCGCCGTGCTTCGTCGAAGAAACGTAAATCCACTGGACTGACTAATTTAGGGTGGTAAAGCAGTACATGCAAGCCGGTGAGATGGTGATCTATGGGCGGACGTGGCAGGTGCAGCGGCGCAGAATCGAAAATAACTTCGACCCGATGCGGGGCACGAAGCCGGAGTTCGGCATCGACAGGCTCAAGGCCAAGGGCTAAACGCTTGACGTTCTCGGAAAATCGGCTGGGAAGAAACTCATTCATAGCGTTGGCTCCGGTACGATTCCTGTTATCAAAGTTGTAACAAACCCATCTGGTGAGGCCACCCGGCTATCGATTCGTATGATACGTGCTATATATGGCACACTTAAACGATAGTCGGTTGGGAGAGAATCAAAGGTTCGCATTACAGCCTCGGTCGAGATATCTTCAAGAACCAATTGTACAGATTCGTTAGGAGCCCACTCAGTGTTTGGGGCGAGCAGCGGGCCGTTCAATATCGGCATCGTTTCTATAGCCTGCATGGCCCGCCCTAGTATGCGGTACTCGAATTCAGCATTATCGGCCCATGCGGTTATAAGTAAGTGGAGATCAAGTGCGAGATGCCCAAGCCCGTCTTGGCTTCCGATCGCAGACCATGCCGCTCGCATCGTCTTGTTGAAATCTACCCTGTAAAGAAAAATCGAAAGCGCGGGCGAACCGATATTTGTACTGACGTTACCCGGCTCAAAATCAGTTGTGCGTACCAGCACCGCCCGAGTCCGTAGTTGCCCAGGGATTGGTTGCTCCTCAGCAAAAGCCGTATTCAGTAACCTTTCAATGCTTTTGCCTGCCCCAGCAATGCCCGCAAATCCAGCCATTATTTTTATCCAGCCTATCTAATGATGTTGTTATAAGACGAATCCGATCACTCCTGCTACCGAACAATAATTGAGTATTACTCCAAACCATTCATAGTAAGACTACTGTCAGAACCGTCGTTTATTTTTTAGACAACCTCTACATTTCTTCAACTTTATCTATCGGAACAATAAGAAATTTCTTCACGCCTTCCACTTGCACCACAACGAAAGCATCTTCTTGCTTCCCACTGTCCGAGAGATCGACTACCTTTCCATCCAGGACTTTATTCTCATAGAGATCCTTCACTACTTCTTGCGGATCTGGGAAGTAAATATCGGATACCCTGAACTTCACGCGTCGGTTTCTCAAATAAGCAAAACTATTACTATCCACATGACAAACTTAATTTTATAAATGAATATTTTATAGATAAAGCATAAAGCGCGCCGTTTCGGTGAAATATTGTCACTTTTAAATAACACATTGATATAATTAGACTTCACTGGGCTTGAGATTTTGCTGACACGCATTTCATGGCGCAAAACCGGAAAAAATTTTCCGGGTGTGGAAAATGTTTTCCGGAAAAACTTTTCTGGTTTTAGTTAAACTTGATATCAGTGGCCTAGATGATGTTTCCTAAGCTTGTTGAAGATAGTACGGGGGGTAATTCCGAGAAGATTAGCGGTATCTGTTTGGTTACCATGGGCATGATGCAGTGCAGATTCGAGTATCAGGCGCTCACAGTATTCTAGGGCATGGGTGAGATCCCATCCGTTCGAATCCAACCATTGGAAAAGGGCGTTAAGTGCCAGGGGCGATGGTTGACTCGCGTCGAGTACGTTCTGGATATCACAACAAAGTGCTGACTTCGTTTGGCATTCATGTTGCTCACACAACTGTTGCCAAATCTCGACAGGCAAATCACACAATCCAAGTGGTGTGTCATCCTGTTTGTTCACTAATGCGCGGCGCACAAGGTTTTCTAATTCTCTTGCGTTTCCTGGAAATTTTAAGTTCGCCACCGCGTCTAAAAAGCCCTGTTCTACCGAAAGTGTGACTGATGGTGAAAGGGTGCGGTATTTTGTCAGAAAGTGCTCGACTAACGGCTTTATATCTGCAACCCTTTCCCGTAGGGGACACAAGTAAATAGAGAGCACATTGAGCCGATGGAATAAATCAACCCGGAACTCCCTTTGTTCCATTTCCATTTCCAGGTCGCGGTTGGTGGCGGCAATAATTCGAAAGTCAACAGAAACCTCCTGGTCATCACCTACGATCAGGACGCGATTTTCTTGAAGCACCCGCAACAGCTTCGCTTGCAGGTCGCCACTTAACTCACCGATCTCGTCGAGAAAAAGCACCCCTCCATCAGCAGAACAAATGAGCCCTCTCCGATCCCGATCGGCACCGGTGAACGCCCCCCGCTTGTGGCCGAACAATTCGCTCTCAGCAACGCCCGAACATATAGCCCCACAGTTGACCGCAACGAATGGACCATCTCTGCGTTTCGGGTCTAACCGGTGAATGGCACGAGCTATGAGTTCCTTTCCTGTTCCCGACCCCCCCGTGATTAAAACAGATAAATCGCTCAGCGGGCTGATCTTGAGGACTTGCCGGAAGATAGTCAACATGGCCTCGCTTTCTCCTACAATGCCGAAGGAATTCATGAGACCCTTGATTTTCTTTACTTCCTTCTGCTCGCTCACATTTAACCTCAACATACGCATGAGTAAGTTTTGCAAATCTTTGGCAAAATCATTTTTGCCACTGTCAAGCAGACGTGCAGAGCCAGCCAAAAAAACGCGGGAACGCACGCCTAGTGGCCAAGTATCAATTCCTTGTTCATGAGCGATAACGGAAAATCCAAGACTTTTGAGGCGGCGAATAACGTTTAAAGCGAGGGTATCTTCAGTTGGGCACGTTTCTAATGCGACAATGGCAAGCCAACAAGTATGGGAAAATTCCAGGTTATCAAAAGCAGTCAGTCCATCTATCAAAAAGGTTCTAGCACCACATGCCGATAAAACGCGTCGAATATTTTTCAGTCGAGGACTTTGATGCTCCCAAATAGCCACCGTCCATTCGGAATTTAATGGGGTGAGGGCAGTTTCATTTGGCATTAGCTACTTCTATCATTCGCGGTCCCACCACAGCCGCAAGTTCAGCAAAGCTGCTTGTTTGATTGGAAGGAGATTGAGTTTTATTCTCACATGAGTCGGTTCTCATAATTTCTTCCCCATAAACCCTTAGATTCAGTTGCAAACTGAGTCAATTAGTATAACAACACTGAGAAAATTGCTTCAGTACATAATTTTTTGCATTCGCATGCCTAGGAAGAAAACAACTGCAAAAGTTGGTAACTTATTATTAAGCCGTTTTTTTCACGCCTCCAAGCAAACAGTTGTCGTAATTTTCTGTTTTTTGGGATGTGCCAAGCATTTTATCTTCCTGCTTATATTCATAGAGAATCGCATTGCCTTTGTTGTCAAAGGATTCACATATATGTCAGGTAAAGATATTGGTGTTATCGGCCGGATCAAAAATACGAGCTTTTTCGGTTTTTTTCGTAAAAAGTCGTGATATTGTCTTTTGAGATTGTGCGGCAGTGGCTTTCTCCTGAAGTTTTGTTCAGCCATCTTTCGATACGGGTAAATAAGCCTTCTATGCGTGGGCGATATTGGTAAATGGTGAAATCGGGATCGCTGGCTTCACCAAACTTTGGTTTTAGGTTTGCATCTAAAACTGGAATTAAGTCCCCTGAAAGGATGAATACGTCAGATTTTTCAGCATCATTGTAACTGGGCATGCCTTTATCGGTTTTGCGGGTAATAGAGGGGATCGATTGATTCCAGCCTAAACCAAATGCACCGTTGCCAGCACCTGAATCGTAAGATAGTGAAAGCTGGGAGGCAAAGCCAGAACGGCCTGGACCGGTGGCTGTGGGAACTGACATCGAACCCAAACCGATGACCGCATTAGCGGTAAATTTTTCACCAATGCCATGAATAACTCCGCCGCCTTTGGGCAATGAAATGCTACTCGACGATGCTAAATCGCTTTTTTGACAGCTTGCCACTTGAGCATTACTTCTTTCCCTCTGTTGTTGGCTTCCCTTATCCATTCTACCCCCTAATTAGTAGAATTTTTGAATGGAATTATCAGCCGATCAAACTGGACTGTTGTTGAATATTTTCGAGTATTTACGTTTTTGTAGCATTAAAATAATTCTTGGTCAACGATAATTCACCAAGGTACAGTAGGTTACTTATTTCGTCTTTTAATTTTTCTTTAGCTGTTCGTTTAGAAATCATTCTTGTGGGAAGTTTAAAGTAATTTAAACCTGAATTCTGTGAAAAATTACCTTGAAAATATATCCAAAAAGATATTCATTAGCCCAGAAATTCAAAGTTCTCTTTCTACGCTTCAAACTTGAATTTATTGAATGTCTGTAATACTGTTCTTGAACGTCAGCTATCAGAAACCATGAATGGCTGTATATGGCCGATCTTACCAAAGTGGTTGATATGAGCCACAGTCTCCTTTGGAGAAGCCCAGGTATCTTATATATGTAATTGATACTATTGATTTATTATCATT